>DATLGW010000728.1:0-4894 GCA_035540315.1 Burkholderiaceae bacterium
GCGTCGACGAGGGCGTCGATTTCTTCGCCGCGCACCGCTCGATCGCGCACTGCCTGAAGCTGCTGCAGGACGTCGGCCTGGGCTATCTGACGCTCGGCCAGCCGAGCCCGACGCTGTCGGGCGGCGAGGCGCAGCGGATCAAGCTGGTGACCGAGCTGGCGAAGGTGCGCGACGTGCACTCGACGCTGTACGTGCTCGACGAGCCGACGGTCGGGCTGCACATGGGCGACGTCGAGAAGCTGATCCGCGTGCTGCACCGGCTGGTCGATGCCGGCAACACGCTGGTCGTGATCGAGCACAGCATGGACATCTGGGCCGAGGCCGACTGGATCGTCGATCTGGGTCCCGAAGGCGGCGCCGGCGGCGGCGAGATCGTCGAGTCCGGCGCGCCGCTGGAGGTCGCACGGCGCGGGCGTACGCATACGGCGCGCGTGCTCGGACCGTTCCTGCGCGAGCCGCTGGCGGCGTAAACGGGGGTCAGGCCGGAGCTCGGGGCGCCGTCGCCGGCGGCGGCGTCCACAGGTGCATCACCGCGTAGGCGCGCCACGGGCGCCAGCGCTCGGCCGCAAGTTCGGCCGCGCGCGGCGTCGCCACGCGCAGCGCCTTCATCACCCCCAGGTCGCTCGCCGGGAACGCGTCGGACCAGCCGAGCGCGCGCATCGCCAGGTACTGCGCGGTCCAGTCGCCGATGCCGGCGAACGACTTCAGCGTCGCGATCGTCTCGCCGACTTCGGCGCCGGGCTCGAGCGACAGCGCGCCGTCGCGGATCGCCCGCGCCAGCGCGACGATCGTTGCGGCGCGCGCGCGCGGAATGCCGAGCGCGGCCAGCTCGGCCGCGTCGACTGCAGCGATCGTCGCGGGCGCCGGAAACACCCGATCGATTCCGGCGAACGGCGTGTCGATCGGCTCGCCATGCCGGCGCGCGATCCGCCCCGCCAGCGTATGCGCCGCCTTCACGCTGATCTGCTGGCCGAGAATCGCGCGCACTGCGACCTCGAAACCGTCGAAGCCCTGCGGCAGCCGCAAGCCTTCGCGGCCGCGCGCGAGCTCGCCCAGCGCCGCCGCGACCTGCCGCGGCCGGCAGTCCAGGTCGAGCGCATGCCGTACCCGCGCCAGCACGGCCCCGGTCACCGGGAGCAGCCCCGCCGACAACCGCAGCGACAGCGGCGCGCGGCGCGCGCGGCCGCTGTCGGCTCGGATCTCGAGCCAGCCGCGGTGCGCCGTGCCGCGGGCATCGGCAACGCGCAGCGTGCGCCGGTACGCGCGGGCGTCGCCGGCTGCTTCGACCGCGCCGATCGAGCGCAGCCGCAGGAACGCGAGCATCCAGTCCCAATCGAGCGGCGGCCGGTACGCGAGCGCGACGCATGCGGCCGCCGCGTCGCCGGGCTCGGCGGCGCGCGGCCGCGGCGCCGGGTCCCCGCCCGGATCACCGGGATCGCTCGCATCGCGCGGCGGCTGTGGCAACATCGTTCGCATCACGCCTGAATTATCCGTCGAGGACCGAACCGATGAACGACCCGCGCCCACAGGCCTGGCAACGCGCGGCAGACGAAGCGCAGCGGCTTCGGAGCACGCGCCTGCGCGACCTGCTGCTCGGCGACCCGACCCGACCGCAGCGGTTCAGCCGCGACGCCGCCGGCTTGTTTGCCGATTTCTCCAAGCAGCGGATCGATGCCGGTGCGCTCGACGCGATGCTGGCGCTGGCGCGCGCATCCGAGTTCGAACGCAGGCGCGACGCGCTGTTCGCCGGCGAGATCGTCAACCCGACCGAGCAGCGCGCGGCGCTGCACTGCGCGCTGCGCGGCGTCGGCGGCAGCGCCCAGATCCGCGCCGAGGTGTCGGCGGCGCTCGATCGGATGCGGCGGCTCGCGACGTCGCTGCGGTCGCGATCGCTGCACGGTTTCAGGCGCGCGCCGATCCAGGCGCTGGTCTGCATCGGCATCGGGGGCTCCGACCTGGGGCCGCGGCTGGTCTGCGACGCGCTCGCCGAGGCGGACTCTTTCCCGGTGCGCTTCGTCGCGAACGTCGATCCGGACGACCTGGCGCGCGAGCTGCGCGGGCTGGACCCGGCGACGACCGCGATTGCGGTCGTGTCGAAGACGTTCACGACCCGCGAGACGCTCGCGAACGCCGACGCCGCACGCGGCTGGCTCGCCGCGGGCGGCTGCCCGGCCTCCGAGATCGGGCAGCACCTGATCGCGGTGACGGCCGCGCCGCAAGCGGCGGTCGACTGGGGGGTGACGCAGGCGCGGGTGCTGCCGTTCTGGGACTGGGTCGGCGGACGTTATTCGCTGTGGTCCAGCGTCGGGCTGGGCATCGCGGTTGCGCTCGGACCCGACCGGTTCGACTCGCTGCTCGACGGCGCCGCGCAGATCGACCGTCATTTCCTGCAGGCACCGCTGGAGCAGAACCTGCCGGCGACGATGGGGCTGGTGTCGGTGTGGAACCGCAGCCTGCTGCAGCTGCCGGCGCTGGCCGTGGTGCCTTACGCGGAGCGGCTCAGGTTGCTGCCGGCGTACCTGCAGCAGCTGGTGATGGAGAGCAACGGCAAGTCGGCGACGCTGCGCGGGACCCGCGTCGAGCGGCCGACTGCGCCGATCATCTGGGGCGCATCGGGCACCAATGCGCAGCACTCGTTCTTCCAGCAGCTGCACCAGGGCCCCGACGTGGTGCCGATCGATTTCATCGTCGCTGCGCGATCAAGCGCGAACGGCGACGAGCGGCACCGGATCCTGTTCGCAAACTGCCTGGCGCAGAGCGCTGCGCTGGCGCTCGGGCGCGACGCCGACGACCCGCACCGGCACTTCCCGGGCAACCGGCCGAGCACGACGCTGGTGCTGCCGCAGCTCGACGCCGGATCGCTGGGTGCGCTGATCGCGTGCTACGAGCACGCGACGTTCAGCGCCAGCGTGCTGCTCGACATCAATCCGTTCGATCAGTTCGGCGTCGAGTACGGCAAGGCGCTCGCGAAGTCGGTCGAGGCGCTGCTGGGCGAACACGACGGCCCGGCGCCGGACCCCTCGACGGCGGCGTTGGCGCGTCGCTTCATCGGCTGACGCGAAGCCGCGTCGCGGTCCTCGCGGGACCGGTCGCGCGCGGCGGCCCGACCCGGATCAGCCGACGACGGCGTAGCCCTCCTGCTGGATCGCGGCCACCAGCTGGTCGCGCTGCGCCGATGTCTGCGCCGACACCCGTCCGCTCGCCAGGTCGATGTCGACCTGCGCGTCAGGGTCGACCTGACGCACTGCGGCCGTCACGGCACGCACGCAGTGACCGCAGGTCATTCCTTGTACCTTCAGCTCGACGTTCAAGACGATTCACCTCCGTTTCGGCCGCAGCGGCGACACGGCCCCGTTGCCAGGCGCTGCGGCAACCGCATCGTCGATCCTACCCTTTAGGTGGGGGCTGACTTTTCCTGGAACGAAAAGTGCTTAACGCATGTTGCCATGATTCCTCGCCACCGTCCGCCTCGTGCCGTCTCGAGTATTTCGCAGTGCAGCATGAATCGGCGTTTCTGTCGGCGAGGATCGGCAGCACTGATCCACCGCGGCTGCCGATCCTGCCGCGAAGGCAGTGCGGCGGGTCAACGCGGCGCTGTCGGCTGGCGTTACCGCAGGCAGGGTCCGGAACGATGGCAATGCGAGCGGATGCAGCAGCCATCGCGAGGCAGGCCCGCTGCAGCGTCGGCGCGGCACCGCGGTCGCGGAACTGATCGCGACTCGGGACGCGCGCACGGAGCGCGTCGGCTGTGATGATGGAGGTGGTCATGAGCGCGCGAACCTCGTCTGCGTCGGGCCGGATGAACATTGGCGAAGCTGCCGCAGCGAGCGGGCTATCGGCAAAGATGATCCGTCATTACGAGGCGATCGGCCTGGTGGGGCCGGCGCGACGAACGGAAGCGGGCTATCGGATCTATGACGACGACGACCTGCGCACGCTGCGGTTCATCCGGCATGCGCGCGAGCTGGGCTTTTCGTTGGAGCGAATCGGCGAGCTGGTGTCGCTGTGGCGGGATCCGAATCGCGAGAGCGCCGACGTGAAGAAAATCGCACTGGACCACGTGGCGGAACTGCAGCGACAGATCGAATTGCTGTCGAAGATGCGCGATGCGCTCGCGTTCACCGCGGAGAACTGCCACGGCGACAAACGCCCCGGCTGCCCTATCCTGGAGCAGCTGGAGACATGACTGTATCGCGTACGACGAATTGGTGTGTAAAGAAGCCGCTTATTCGTTGACCACTGAGTATGCGAAGTATGACACTGGACGTAACGCTTGCATGGAGGACATGACATGGAAGCTGGCTACCGAAACGCGCTGACGGCCTTCGACGACGGGCCCGCCCGCGTCGCCGACCGCGGCAGCGTGACGACGACTGCGCCGGCTTCCGCCGGCAT
Organism: Burkholderiaceae bacterium; assembly: GCA_035540315.1. GTDB lineage: Bacteria > Pseudomonadota > Gammaproteobacteria > Burkholderiales > Burkholderiaceae_E > DATLGW01. Next base: position 4,396 of record DATLGW010000728.1, read on the forward strand.
CCTGAACCGCTTCAAGACGCGCTACGAGAGCCGCCTCGAAGAGGAATATTCGCTGGTCGAGTACCTCGAGCTGTGCAAGCGCGATCGCAACGCTTACGCGTCGGCGGCCGAGCGCATGCTGATGGCGATCGGCGAGCCGGAGCTGCTCGATACGCGCGCCGACCCTCGGTTATCACGGATCTTCTCGAACAAGATGATCCGGCGCTACCCGGCGTTCAGGGAGTTCTACGGAATGGAAGACACGATCGACCAGATCGTGTCGTTCTTCAAGCACGCGGCGCAGGCGCTCGAAGAGCGCAAGCAGATCCTGTATCTGCTGGGACCGCCCGGCGGCGGCAAGTCCTCGCTGGCCGAGAAGCTCAAGCAGCTGATGGAGCTGATGCCGTTCTACGCGCTGAAGGGCTCGCCGGTCAACGAGACGCCGCTGGGGCTGTTCTCGTCGACCGAGGACGGACCCTCGATCGAGGCCGAATACGGGATTCCCCGCAGATACCTGAAC
>DATLGW010000729.1:0-4257 GCA_035540315.1 Burkholderiaceae bacterium
CGCGACGACCGACGGCGTCGCCGCCGGTCGTCGCGTCCTGCTCGGCCGCATCGGGCGCGTCGTCTTCGGCATCGAGCTCGGGCGCGACACGGCGCTCGCCGAGCCGCGCGACGAACTCGCCGCTCGCCGAATCGAATCCGAACCCGCCGGCCCGGCGGTCGGCCTGCTGCAGCGACTCGACGAAGAAGCCGAGCGCGCCCAGGCTGCGCGCGACGCGCTCGCATGCCTGCGGCTGCGGCGTGTGGCTTTCCGATACGAAATGGCCGACCTGCGTCGCAATCGCGCGGGCGCCCGCGGCAGCCTCGTCGTGGCCGAGCAGCCGCAGCGCACCGGCGACCTGGCGCAGCAGCGGATCGAGCTCGGCGAGCCCCGGCCGCTGCGCGGGGTCGCGGAAGAACGCATCGAGCGCCTTCTCGCACGCCTTCAGGTTCGCCGTCAGCTCGGCGACGTAGCAAGCCAGCGTCAGGCGCTCCTGCGCCGCACGCGACAGCTCGGTCAGCCATGCGGGCGGCTCGGCGCTGGCCGCGCCCGGCGACGCGCAGATCGACTCGAGCCGGTCGGCCATTTCGGCGGCCCGATCGTCGCGCAGCTTTTCGTCGCGCTGCCCCGGCTCGAGCGCCTGCTCGACGAACAGCAGCGCCGTGGCCACTTCCAGCGCCAGCGATTCGCTTGGCTTTGGATCGTGACTGCCCAGCACCCGCCGCACGGCAGCCAGCGCCGCCGCCAGCCGCTGCATCCCGGGCCACGGCAGCCGGCGCAGCGTCGTCGCAAGCGCCTGTACGGCTGCGCCGTACGGCTGCAGCTGCTGCAGATCGCCACGGACCAGCTTCTCCCAGGCCGCCTTCAGCGCCGCAGTCGATTCGCGTGCCGATCGCAGCGCGCGCGCATCGACGCGGCCGTAGCGCGGCGTCTCGAAATCCGCCGGCACCGTCGCGTCGAGCCGGTACAGCGCGCGGACCGCATCGGCCTGCGGCGCGCCGGGCGCAGCGCGCGCGAGCTGGAACAGGATGTCCTTCAGCGTGCGCTCGGCAATCGGCGTGCGCTGATCGAGCGTGCGGCGGATCTGCAGGTTGATCCGCGCGACCAGCCGCTTCACGTACAGGTCCACCGGCAGCACCTGGTGCGCCAGCGCGTCGAACAGCGCCAGCGACAGCCACCAGAACGCGCGATTGGCGCTCGCGCGGTGCGCGTCGTGCAGCCGCGCGATCGCCTGCCGCATCGCAGCCAGCGGTTGCGGGTCGGCCGGCTGGCGCAGGAAACCGAGCAGCGCGCGCTCGAACTCGCTGCGCGCGCCGGCAATCGCCTTGGGATCGGCCGCGCGCGCACCGGCGCTGCGCGGCGGGCGGATCGACAGATCGGGGAAATACAGGTCGGCCGGCTCGACGCGCTCGGCCCCGCGCAGCTCGAGCAGCGCGCGGTAGTACGGGAACAGCAGCACCGGCTGGTGCGGCGCGCCGGCGACCAGCTCGTCCAGGTATTCGACGACCGCGCCGAACGCCTGCGACAGCCGCGTGACCACGTTCGCGTTGAACGCGATCTCGCCGCGTTCGACGCGGTCGACGATCGCCTCGGCCTCCTGCGTCAGCACCGAGACGCCGTCCAGGTCGACGATCTGCAGCGCGCCGTGCGCCTGGTGCAGGTGCACCGACGCAGCGCGCAGCGAGCCCTCATCGGGCGCATTCAGGTATCGCACGAGCGCGGCCTCGGCGCGCGCGAGCGCCTCGCGGATCTCCGCCAGGCACCACGACAACGCGATCAGGTCGGGCGAATTCACCGGCGCGTCCCTCACGGATCGTTGCGTCACGCGACCTTGAACCGCGCGACCGAATTCTTCAGCTCGCGCGTGAGCTCGGTCAGCTGCGCGATCGAGCCCGCGGTCTGCTGGGTTCCCTCGCTGGTCTGCTCGGTCACCAGCAGTATTCGCTGGATGCTCTGGGCGACCGTGCTCGCGGACGCGGCTTGCTGCGCGGTCGTGCGCGAGATCGACTGGATCAGCTCGGCGAGCTGCGTCGACACCCGGCCGATGTCGCCGAGCGCGCGCCCGGCGCCGTCCGACAGCCGGGTACCCTCGACCACGCCCTGCGTGCTGCGCTCCATCGCAGCAATTGCATCCTGCGTGTCGGTCTGGATCGTCTTGATCAGCGCCGCGATCTGCCTCGTCGCCTCGGCCGAACGCTCGGCGAGCCGCTGCACCTCCTCTGCGACCACGGTGAACCCGCGACCGGCCTCGCCGGCCGACGCCGCCTGAATCGCCGCATTCAGCGCCAGCACGTTCGTCTGCTCGGTGATGTCGGAGATCAGCTCGACGATCTCGCCGATTTCCTGCGACGACTCGCCCAGCCGCTTGATCCGCTTTGCGGTTTCCTGGATCTGGTCGCGGATTCCGTTCATGCCGGCGATCGCGTTGTGCACTGCCTTGCGGCCGTCGTCGGCGGCCGACAGCGAGCGGTGCGCGACGCGCGCCGATTCGGCGGCGCTGGTCGACACGTCGTTGATCTGCTCGGCCATCCGCAGCACGGCCTCGCCGGTCTCGCGGATCTCGCGCGACTGCTGCTCCGATGCGCGCAGCAGGCTCGAGGACACCAGCTGGGCCTTGCTCGATGCGTCGGTCACCAGCTCGGCGGTGGTGTTGATCCGCGACACCAGGTTGCGCAGCTCCTCGACCGTGTAGTTGACCGAATCGGCGATTGCGCCGGTGATGTCCTCCGACACCGTCGCCTGCACCGTCAGATCGCCGTCGGCGACTTCCTGCAGCTCGTTCATCAGCCGCAGGATCGCGCTCTGGTTCTGCTCGTTCGTGCGCTTGGCCTCCTGCTCGAGCCGCTCGGCTTCGGCGCGTTGCGCTTCGGCCTCGGCGGCGCGACGGTTCATGTCGTGGTAGTAGACCAGCGCCAACCCGACGGCCGCGAGCACTGCGATGCCCACCAGCGCGACGAAGATCGACTGGTTCAGCTTGCGACCGACCTGCGCCGCCGCCAGCCCCGCCTGGATCTCGCCGAACGCCTCGCGCAGCACCTCGCTTTCGGCGAAGATCCGCTGTTCGGCCGCCTTGGCCGCCTGCAGCTTCGGCATCTCGATCAGGATCGTCGCGATCGGCCGCTGCAGGTCGCCGAACAGCCCGCGCAGCTCGACCAGCCGCTGACGCAGCTCGCCCTCGCGCACCGCCGACAGGCGGCGCGGCTCGCTGCCGTTCAACAGGCCTTCGGAGATCTCGCGAAACGCGTTCGTATCGCGGCCGAGCACCAGCGCCGTCTCGGCATTGATCGCGTCGCCGCCGCCCAGCAGCCCGACGTTCTTCGCGATCCGCTGCGTCAGCATCGTCAGCTGTCCGGCTGCGGCGACCTCGGTCGCAGGCGCGTTCGCCTGCAGCTTGCCCGCGACGACCTGGTCGGAGAGCTCGGCGAGCCGCGGCGCCGCATCGCCGACCGCGCGCACCAACGTCGCGAAGGTCGCGAGCATCCGCTGCTGCTGCAGCAGCGTCGATGCGGCCAGGTCGGTGCGAGCCCAGACCTCGGCAAGCCGCTGGGCGAGCGGCTGCAGCTCGACCTCCAGCGGGCCGAGCCGGTGTTCGGCGAGGGCCCCGCCGGCCTGCAACACAGCGATCGCCGCCGCCATGTAGTCTCGGCTCTCACGCAGCTGACGAAACGCCTCCGGGTTGCCGAGCAGCGCGTTCGGCGCCGCCTTGGCCAGCCGCTGCGAATGCATCAGCGAATCCCCGACCAGCTGCGTCTGCGACGCGACGATCGCGGTCTGCCGCGTGTCGAGCCACAGGAAAAAGAAACCCATCGCCAGCGATGCGACCAGCAGCGGAAACAGCACCGCCACCTGCCGGCGCAGCGGAAAGCGCGTCAGCAGCGGCATCGCCGAAGGCGCTGCGCGCCGCTGGGCCGGATGCGGCCGCGGCGAGCCGCCGTGCAGCGCCGCTGCGGCGGCCGCCGGGCCGCCGCGTACCGGGACCGGGTCCGGCGGGCGGATCACCGAGTCCGGCGCGAGCTCGTCGGCGATCGCGGTGTCCGGGTCGAGTCGCTTCGCGCCGCCGGCCAGCGGCAGCAGGTGACCCGGGAACTTGAATCGCATTGCGGTCGTCTTCGCCTTCCGTCAGAACGTTCGGGTCAGCGCCCGACCATCAGGAACCGGCGGTCGGCCGCCAGCCGCTGCAGGCTCAGCTCGCGCCAGCGGTTGCCTTCGCCGTCGGTCAGCGTCCGCCCGCTCCAGCGACCCGCCGGGTCGACCTCTTCGGGACGCATCGACGCGACA
>DATLGW010000730.1:0-1692 GCA_035540315.1 Burkholderiaceae bacterium
GAGCTATCACAACCTGTGTCGTTTCGGTCCGATCGCGCGCGACGAGTCGAAGGCATTCGACGACTGGCTGCAGCAGACGCTGGTCGGCTCGGCGCCGCCGGAACGCGAAGCGGGGCTGCGACAGTGGAGCCAGGCGCCGGCCGCGCGGATCGCGCATCCGCGAGAGGATCATCTGATCCCGCTGATGGTCGCGGTCGGCGCGGCGCACGAGGAGCCGAGCGAGTGCATCTACCACGAGCAGGCGTTCCGCGGCGGGATCGCGGTTTCGAGCTTTCGCTTCGGCGCAGCGCCGGATCGATAGACCGAGGCGCGCGCATGCAGCAGCGACGATCGGAGAAGACGATGGAACAGATCAGACGCGCGCAGGAGCGCGGGCACGCGAACCATGGCTGGCTCGATTCATGGCACACGTTCTCGTTCGCCGGCTACCACGATCCGCAACACATGGGTCATGGTCCGCTGCGGGTGATCAACGAGGATCGGATCCAGCCGGGCTCGGGGTTCGGCACCCACGGGCATCGGGACATGGAGATCATCACCTACGTGCTCGACGGCGCGATCGCTCACCGGGATTCCCTCGGGACCGGCTCCACGATCGTGCCCGGCGACGTGCAGCGGATGAGCGCAGGCACGGGCGTGCGCCATTCCGAGCACAATGCGCACTCCGGGCCGACGCACTTCCTGCAGATTTGGATCGAGCCGAGCGCCGCCGGCATCGTGCCTTCGTACGAGCAGACGCATTTCCCCGAGCAGGAAAAGCGTGGCCGGCTGCGGCTGGTCGCGTCGCCGGACGGGCAGGACGGCTCGCTGCGGATCCATCAGCACGCGAGGCTGTACGCCGGCCTGTTCGACGGCGACGAACACGCCGAGCTGTCGCTGCAGAACGGGCGCAAAGGTTACTTGCACGTCGCGCGGGGCGCCGTCACGGTCAACGGACACGCGCTTGGCGCCGGCGACGGCCTGAAGACGCAGGGCGGCGCGATCCGGATCGAACGCGGCCGGCGCGCCGAAGTCCTGGTGTTCGACCTGCCGGACCGCTGAGCGCTGCAGTTGACAGATGCGGGCCGTATGTTATGGTGGGCAACAGCCTCTGTCCTGCATTCGATTTCATTCACCGATGCCACGCCGACCGCGACTCGATATCGACGCGTCCTGCGGGTCCGCACGTCAGCTCGTGCGAACGCCGTGCGGTGACGCGCGCGCGCGGCGGACCGGCCTCAGCCCCGCCTTTCTTGGCTAGCCCGGCAGGGCAGCGGTAGGCGCTCCGACCTCGCCTCCAGACCGCTCCCTGCCGGGAGCATCAGTTCGCACGGGTCGTGCCGCTGTGGCTGCCGCGTCGGCAACACGCGGCCGATCCTGCCTGCTGCGGTCGATCACTGCAATTGACGGGGAAAGGCAATGGACGACAACGAAATCCTGATTTCGACCGACGATGCAGCGCTGCTGCGCACGCTCGTCGACCAAGACGCGCTGGGCGCCGGCGAAGCCGCCGACGCGTTGGCCGACTCGCTCGATGTCGCGCGGATCATCCAGGCTGCGCAGCTGCCGCGCGACATCGTTTCGCTCGGCGCCGCGGTCCGGTACGCGGAGCTCCCGGCAGGGCGCGAACGAGACGTCGTGCTGGTTCACCCATCGGACGCAGCTCCGTCCGACGGCCGCATTTCGGTGCTGTCGCCGGTGGGCAGGTCGCTG
>DATLGW010000731.1:0-5486 GCA_035540315.1 Burkholderiaceae bacterium
TCCCCAGTGCAAGCGTCACGCCCAACGCGACCGCGACCGCCGACACCGCGGTGCGACCGGGGCTCGAGCGCCAGTGCGAGATCACCAGCCATCGCAGCAATGTCGCGCGCGGGGGCATCGTTTCACTCGTCCTGCAGTCCGGTCGCCGTCAGCCGCAATCGGCGATCGGCGATTGCGGCGGCCTGGGCCGAATGGGTCGCCATCAGCAGCGAAGCGCCGCTCGAGCGGACCTGTTCGCGCATCAGGCCGAGCACGTCGGCGGCGGTCGCCGGATCGAGGTTTCCGGTCGGTTCGTCCGCCAGCACCAGCAACGGCCGATGCACGAGCGCGCGAGCGAGCGCCACGCGCTGCTGCTCGCCGCCCGAGAGTTCGCGCGGCAGCGATTCGGCGCGATCGCCGAGCCCGACGCGCTCGAGCAGCTCGAGCGCGCGCTCGCTCGACTGTTGCACCGGCACGTGGTTGAGCAGCAGCGGGATCGCGACGTTCTGCCACAGCGTCAGCTGCGGCATCAGGTGAAAGGCCTGGAAGACGAAACCGATCCGCGTGCGTCGCAGCGCGGCAGCCGCGGGCTCGTCCAGCGCGTGCACTGCGATTCCGTCGACTTCGATCTGCCCGGCGTCGGGCCGTTCGAGGCCTGCGATCAGGTTCAGCAGCGTCGACTTGCCCACGCCCGATTCGCCGAGCAGCGCCACGCGCTCGCCGGCCGGCACCGTCAACGACAAGTCGCGCAGGACCCAGCGTTCGGTGCGATAGCGTTTTGCAAGCGCATGCAGCCGCAGCGCCGGGACGTCGCGGAAGGTCATCGAGTCAGCGGTTATGATACCGGCCAATCGTAAACCATCGCCCTCGATGAGCAGACTGCGCAGGTTGTTCGGCGTCGCGGCCGTCGCGGCATTGTGGGCCGCGCTTGCGCTGGGCGCGGCGATAATCGGGTGGCGGATGCTGGCGATGCCGCAGGCATCGGGCGAGCTGACCGTGCACGGGCTGCATGCCGAGCTGCGGCTGCTGCGCGATCGCGACGGGGTCGTGCACGTGCTCGCGTCGACTCCCGACGATGCCTATTTCGGATTGGGGTTCGCGCACGGGCAGGACCGCCTGTGGCAGCTGGAAATGAACCGGCGGATCGTCGCCGGTCGCCTGTCGGAGGTGCTCGGTCCGGCGACGCTGCCCACCGATCTGTTCCTGCGCACGCTCGGGGTGCGGCGCAACGCGGAACGAATCGTCGCTTCGCTCGACACGCCGACGCGCACGGCGTTGCAGGCGTATTCCGACGGCATCAACGCGGCTGCGTCGTTGACGCGCAGCCGGCCGTGGCGGCTTTCTCCGGAGTTCCTGGTGCTCGGGGTGCGGCCCGAGCCGTGGACGCCCGCCGATTCGGTCGGCTGGCTGACGATGATGAACTGGGATCTGAGCGGCAACCATGCGACCGAGTTGCTGCGCTTCGAGTTGTCGGAGAAGCTGACGTCGCGGCAGATCGCGCAGCTCTTCGACCTGGAAGCCGTCGAGACCGCTGATTTCGCGCAGCTGTACCGCGACATCGCGCGCAAGGGGGTCACGGCGCTGATCGACCTGATGCCGGCGGCGATGGTCGAGGGGGCGGGCTCGAACAACTGGGTTCTGGACGGCACGCGCACGGTCAGCGGCCGCCCGTTGCTCGCGAACGATCCGCACCTGGGGTTGTCCGCGCCGTCGCTGTGGTACCTCGCGCATCTGTCGGCGCCCGGCCTCGAGGTGATCGGAGGCACGATTCCGGGGCTGCCGTTCGTCGTGCTCGGCCGCAACGACCGGATCGCCTGGGGCTCGACGAACACCGGGCCCGACACGCAGGACCTGTATCTCGAGCGGATCGAGCCGACCGATCCGGCACGTTACCGGGGTCCCGACGGTCCGCTGGAGTTCAGCGTGCGCACCGAAGTGTTCAGCGTCAAGGGGCGCCCCGACGTCGTGCACCAGGTGCGCGAGACGCGCCACGGGCCGGTGATCTCGGACGCGATGCCGGCGCTGGCCGAGGTGCTGCGCTCGCGTCGGATGGATCAGCGCTTTGCGCTGGCGTTCGCATGGACGGCGCTGCGCAGCGACGACCGCTCGATTCGCGCCGGATTGCGGATCAACTATGCGCGCGACTGGAGCGAGTTCCTGGAAGCGGCGCGCGATTTGCACGGGCCGCAGCAGAACCTCGTCTATGCAGACGTCGACGGCAACATCGGCTTCATCGCTGCCGGGCGGGTCCCCGTGCGCCGTCTGGACAACGATCTGCGCGGCTTGGCGCCGGCACCCGGATGGGATCCGCGCTACGACTGGATCGGGTTCGTTCCGTTCGAGGAGCTGCCGCAGACGTTCCGGCCGAAGGACGGCGTGATCGTGACGGCCAACCAGCGCGTCGTCGGCAAGGACTACCCGCACTTCCTGACGGCCGAATGGACGCTGTCGTTTCGGCACGATCGCATCGTCGATCTGCTGTCGCGCCAGCAGCGCCACGATGCGACCTCGTTCGCGCGGATGCAGGCCGATACCGTGTCGCTGGCAGTTCGCGAGTTGCTGCCGCGCCTGTTGTCAGCACCGGCGGCGGACAATCCGCGTGCGAAGTGGGCACGCGAGCTGCTGTCGGCGTGGGACGCGACCATGGCGGTCGACAGGCCGGAGCCGCTGATTGCGACGGCATGGATCGACACGCTGCGCCGGCTGGTGTTCGAGGACGAGGTCGGGCCGGAGCTGTTCGTGCGGCTCGAGCGCCATCGCGGCCGGCACAAGGCGGTGCTGCGGGCACTGACCGATCCGGCGATGAGCCACTGGTGCGACGACGTCACCACCACCGCAGTCGAAACCTGCGATCAGCAGATCGAGCGGGGGCTCGAAATCGCGCTTGCGGAGCTGTCGCGCCGCCATGGCGATGCGATTCATCGCTGGCGGTGGGGCCACGCGCATCCGGCGCTGTCCGAGCATCGGCCGTTCGGGCGCAACCGGATGCTGGCGCCGCTGTTCGACGTGCGTCTGCCGGCGCCCGGCGACCAGTTCACCGTCAACGCCGCGAGCCACGAACCTTGGCGGGCAGAGCGGCCGTTCGCCGCGCGGCACGGCCCGGCGTATCGGGCGATCTACGACCTGGCAGATCCGCAGGCGTCGGTGTTCATCCAGTCGACCGGGCAAAGCGGCCACCGGCTGTCGCCGCGCTACAGCGATCTCGCGCGTCGCTGGGTCGCGGTCGAATACCTGCCGATGCGCACCGATCGGCGCTGGATCGAGCGCGACGCGCGTCACGAGCTGCGTTTGCGCCCAGGGCCCGCGCCCGGCTGACGCTTCAGCGCGAAACCTCGATCCGCGGCTCGCCCGCGTGCAGCTCGCCGACCACGGCTGCATGTTCGAACCCGTCGCGCCGCAACGTGCGCAGCACCTGCTCGGTGCAGCGCGGATCGCAGGCGATCAACAGACCGCCGCTGGTCTGCGGATCGGTCAGTACCGCGCGCTCGGCCGCGCCGAGCGCTGCATCGATCGCGACCTCGCCGCCGTAGCCGTTCCAGTTGCGCGCCGATGCGCCGGTGACGACGCCTTCGGACGCCAGCCTCGCGACCTGCGGCAGCAGCGGCAGTCGGTCGTAGCCGATCCGCGCGCACAGCCGTGCGCCCCGGCACATCTCCAGCGCATGACCGAGCAGCCCGAAGCCGGTGACGTCGGTGATCGCATGCACGCCGCCGATCGCGGCGAGCGCAGGTCCGCTGACGTTCAGCCGCGTCGTGCTGTCGAGCATCGCGCGGTAGCCGTCGGCGTCGAGCTGGTCCTTTTTCAGTGCGGCCGACAGGATGCCGACGCCCAGCGGCTTGCCCAGCACCAGCTGGTCGCCGGGGCGCGCGTCGCTGTTGCGCTTGATCCGTTGCGGATGCGCAAGCCCGAGCGCGACCAGCCCATAGATCGGTTCGACCGAATCGATCGTGTGCCCGCCGGCCACGGGGACGCCGGCGGCCGCGCAAACCGATTCGCCGCCTTCGAGGATGCGGCGGATCACCGGCAGCGGCAGCTTGTCGATCGGCATCGCGACCAACGCCAGCGCCATGATCGGCGAGGCGCCCATCGCGTACACGTCCGACAGCGCGTTGGTCGCGGCAATGCGCCCGAAGTCGAACGGGTCGTCGACGATCGGCATGAAGAAGTCGGTGGTCGCGACCAGTGCCTGCTCGTCGTTGAGCCGATAGACCGCCGCATCGTCGGCGGTCTCGATTCCAACCAGCAGCTGCGGCGGCACGGGCATCCGCGCGGCCCCCGACTGCAGTATCTGCGACAGCACGCCGGGCGCGATCTTGCAGCCGCAGCCGCCGCCGTGAGAAAACGCGGTCAGGCGCAGCGGCGCAGCACCGGTCGGTCCGTCCATGGGTCAACCTCCAGCCGGCGCGGCGGGCGATGCGGCGAATACCCGCTCGACGATCACGAGCGCTGCGTCGCCGTCGATTGCCGCCTGGCCGAAGACGTCGCTGCGGCCTTCGCCCAGTCGCAATGCACAGAAAACTTCCGAAATTGGCGCGGGAGCGAATCGCAGCAGCAGGCTCGCCTGCGCCAGCACGGCGATCGCCGCGGTCAGCTCGCGCGCCTGCGGCTCGAGGTCGCGGTCCGACACGAGCGACGCCGCCAGCCGGTCGGCCGCCGCATCGAAGCGACTGTTGCGACCGCCGGCGGCTTCGATCTCGGCACGCAGCGCCGCCGCCGTCTCCGGTCGCCGCGACAGCGCGCGCAGCACGTCCAGGCACATCACGTTGCCCGAGCCTTCCCAGATCGAGTTCAGCGGGGCTTCGCGGTAAAGCCGCGCGACCGGCGCTTCCTCGACGTAGCCGTTGCCGCCGTGGACTTCCATCGCCTCGGCGACCGCGTGCGGCAGACGCTTGCAGATCCAGAACTTGGCGGCCGGCGTCAGCACGCGGCGCAGCTCGACCTCGGCCGGATCGTCCGAATCGTGGCTGCGGGCCAGCCGCAGCACGAGCGCGGTCGCCGCCTCGGATTCGAGCGCAAGGTCCGCCAGCACGCTGCGCATCAGCGGCTGGTCGATCAGGCGGCGGCCGAACGCGCTGCGATGCCGCGCATGGTGCACCGCCTGCGATACTGCCTGGTGCAGGATCCCCGCCGAACCGAGCGCGCAGTCGAATCGCGTCAGCGTGCCCATCTCGAGGATCGTCGGTATGCCGCGGCCTTCGTCGCCGACCAGCTCGGCCTCGGCATCGAGGAACTCGACCTCGCTCGACGCGTTCGAGCGGTTGCCGACCTTGTCCTTCAGGCGCTGCACGCGCAGTTCGTTTCGGGCGCCGTCCTCCAGGACCCGCGGCATGAAAAAACACGACGGTCCCGCGCTGGTCTGCGCCAGCACCAGGAAAGCGTCGCACATCGGCGCCGAGAAGAACCACTTGTGGCCGGTCAACCGCCAGCGCCCGCCGGCCGATTCCCGCGCGACCGTCGTGTTGGCGCGCACGTCGGATCCGCCTTGTTTCTCGGTCATTCCCATGCCG
>DATLGW010000732.1:0-1990 GCA_035540315.1 Burkholderiaceae bacterium
CCCCGCGATTTCGTCGATGCCGGTGCGATGCGCGAAGTTGCGAAGCGCCCGTTCCCGCGTCGCGCCGATCCGCAGCTCGACGCTGACGAGCGACAGCTCGTCGGCCATCGCCTCGCTGCGCAGCCGCATGTCGGCCGCTGCGCGTGATATCGCCACGTCCAGGCTGAGTCCCGCCTCGACGCAGACGATCATCAGGTCGACGGCGTCGGGGAATGCCTCGAACAGCTCGCGCTCGCGGCGCGACTTCAGCCACCCCAGTGCGATGTTCGGCGCGTAGAACCCGAGCGTCGCTGCAATCAGCAACGCCAGCAGCAGTCCGAAACCCGATGGCCGATAACCACCGAGACTGATCAGCAGGAGCACCACCAGCGCGAAACCGATCGCCAGTCCCGCTTTCAAGCCGTAGAACAACACCGGTGCGGCCGGATGCCGCAGGCCGGCCCGGACCAACTGCAGCCGGATCGAGTCGTCGTCCCGCTTCGACGATTGCGCGAGTCTTGCCAGCGGCTTCGCGAACGCGAGCGCGGGCTCCGTCCAATCGCCGCCGCGCCGCCTGTCGGCGTCGCGATCGCCGTCGGAACGCAGCCGCCGGCGCACCGGGTTGCCGCCCAGCAGGGATGCCAGCGCATAACAACCGCAGCTGGCCGCCACGAAAACCAGCGCCAGGTAGAACAGATGCAACGAGGTCATCGCGCAGCCCCTAGACCCGAATCCGCACCAGGCGCCACATCCACAGCATGCCGAGCACCGTCAGCACGACCACGGACACCAGCAGCTTGAAGCCCAGCGCATCCGTCCACAGCAGGTTCAGGAACCCGGGTTTGACCAGCTGCATCATCAGTGCCGTCCCCGGCGCGAGCGCCGCCAGGATCCAGCCGGACAGCCGGCCCTCCGCCGACAGCACGCGCACCGTCCCCAGCAGCTTGAACCGTTCGCGAATCAGCCGCCCGATGTTGTCGAGGATCTCTGCGAGGTTGCCGCCGGTTTCCCGCTGCAGGATCACGGCGATCACGAAAAACCGCAGGTCCTCGACCGGAACGCGGCGTGCCAGATCCATCAGCGCATCGGGCAACGACGCACCGAACGCGATCTCATCCGAGGTCGCCCGGAACTCCCCGGCGATCGGCTCGGGCATCTCCTCGCCGACCATCTGCAGGCTCGGCGTCAGCGCGTGCCCCGCCCGCAGCGCCCGCGCGATCATCTCCACCGCGTCCGGAAGCTGCTTCTCGATCTGCGCCAGCCGGGAAGTCCGAGCGCGGAGCAGCCATCCCGCCGGCAGCAGCAGTGCAGCAATTATCAGCAGCAGCGTCAGCACGAGCGGCAACCGTATCAGCGTCGCGACCATCCCCGCGGTCAGCGCGAGCGCACACGACAGCAGCACGAAGCGCCCGGCCGTCAGGTCGCTGCCCGACTGCCGCAGCAGGTCCTGCAGCGACGCCAGCTTCGGCAACTTCTGCGTCAGCCGATCGAGCGTGTCGTCGGTCTCGCTGCGGTCGTCCTTGAGCAGCTTCGATTCGGCTTCGGCGCGCGCCGTCTTCAGCGCCCGCAGCCGACGCTGCAGCTGGCGCGCCTGCGGGCTGTGCCGGTCGTTCCACAGCAGGTACAGCCCCTCGATCCCCAGCACGACGGCGACGAAAGCAACCGCGAGGAAGATCAGGTAGCCGGCGTCCATCACACGCTTCTGAGCAGCCGATCGTCGCGCAGCTCCAGCGAGCGCGACGGATCGAAGATGTCGTCGTTCAGCCGCAGCCCGGCGACCTTGAGCCGCTCCACGAACTTCGGCCGAACCCCGGTCGCGTGGAAACGGCCGCGGACCGCACCGCTGGAATCGACGCCAGTCGCCCGGAACACGAAAATTTCCTGCATCGCGATCACGTCGCCTTCGGTTCCGGTGATCTCGGACACGCTGATCACTCTGCGCGTCCCGTCGGACAGTCGCGCGACCTGAACGACCGCCGTCAACGCCGCACTGATCTGCTGGCGCATGGCC
>DATLGW010000733.1:0-10770 GCA_035540315.1 Burkholderiaceae bacterium
GTTCAGGATGAAGCCTTCGAGCTCTCGCTTCACGCGGATCGGCACCTGTCCAACTGCGGCGTGCAGCGCGAACGCCGCGTCGATTGCCCAGCCCGCGGTCGACTTCGACGGGCAGATCTCGACCAGCGGCACCAGGTGCGGCGGGTTGACCGGGTGCGCGATCAGGCACCGGTCGGCCTGGGGCAAGCCGCGCGTCATCGCCGAAATCGGAATGTACGAGCTCGAGCTCGCCAGCACGGTACGCTCTCCCGTGTGCTGCGCGAGCGTCGCGAACAGCGCCTGCTTCGGCTCGAGCTGCTCGACGATGTTCTCCTGCACGTAGTCGGCGTCGCGCAGCGCATCCTCGAGCCGATCGCAGACCGTCACGCGCGCCGCGATCGCCTGCACCGGCTCGTCGATCAGCCCGAACTCCGCGAGATCCGCCAGCGTCTCGTCGATCCATGCCCGCACCGCGGCCCGCGCGCGCGGCTGCGGATCGAACGCCCGCACCGGAACGCCGCCGCGCGCGAACACCAGCGCCCACGCCCGGCCGATCAGCCCGGCACCGACGACCGCTACCTGCGCCGCCGCCGCGGGCGATTGCCCCGACGGCGGCGCGTTCGTTACCGAGCTCATCCGTGTCTGCCTCCGAAGCGAGGAACGCGCGCTCGCCGGGTCGCGGCCCCGCGGGCGCTGCAGGACGCTATCATCGCACGCCCGCAGCGTTCGCCTGCACCCCGAAACGATCTCAGCCGATGAAGGTCCTGTTCACCGATTACGACATGCACGACGTCAGCCTCGAGCGGCAGCTGTTCGCGCAGGCGGGAATCGAGCTCGTCGAAGCGCAATGCCGCACCGAGGACGACGTGATCCGCAACGCGCGCGGCTGCAGCGCGCTGCTGGTGCAGTACGCGCCGGTCAACCGCAAGGTGTTCGAAGCGTGCCCGCAGATCGGGCTGGTCGCGCGGATCGGCGCCGGCTACGACACGATCGACGCCGACGATGCCGCGGCCGCCGGCGTGTGGGTCGCGAACAGCCCCGACTACGGCGTCGGCGAGGTCGCGACGCACGCGCTCGCGATGCTGCTCGCGCTGATCCGCAACGTCGCACGCTACGATCGCGACATCCATGCCGGCCGCTGGCACTACACGACCGCGGGGCCGATTCCTCGCGCTTCGTCGATGACCGTGGGCATCCTCGGGTTGGGCCGGATCGGCAAGCGTTTCGCGCACCTGGCGCGCAACGCGTTCGGCCGCGTGATCGCGCACGACCCGAACCTGATCGACGGCGACTTCCCGCCGTACGTGCAACGCGTGTCGATCGAGCAGCTGTTCGGCGAGTCCGACGCGATCTCGATCCACTGCCTGCTCGACGCGGGCACGCGCGGGCTCGTCGCAGAGCCGCTGCTGTCGCGGATGAAGCGCGGCTCGTACCTGGTCAACACGGCGCGCGGCGCGATCGTCGACGTCGATGCGCTGGCGCGCGAGCTGCGCGGGGACCGTTTCGCCGGCGTCGCGCTCGACGTGCTGCCCGTCGAGCCGATTGCCGCCGGCCATCCGCTGCTCGACGATCCGCGCGTGCTGCTGACCCCGCATGCGGCGTTCTACTCGGTCGACTCGGAGGTCGAGCTGCGGCGCAAGGCCGCGGGGAACATCGTGACCTGGATGCGCACGGGACGGCCGGATTATCCGGTGGTCGTCGGCAGCCGCCTGCCGCACGCGCCGCGCTGAGCCGACCGGCGCGGTCCGCAGGCGGCACCGCGCCGGCCGCGACGCGTCAGAGCCTGAACTCGACCACGCGCTGGCGCTGCTCGCCGAGTCCCTGGATGCCGAGCGTCACGACGTCGCCCGCCTTCAGGTACTGCGGCTGCGGCTTCATTCCCATGCCGACGCCGGGCGGCGTGCCGGTCGTGATGATGTCTCCCGGATACAGCGTCATGAACTCGCTGACGTAGGACACCAGCGTCGCGCAGTCGAAGATCATCGTCTTCGTGTTGCCGCGCTGGCGCTTCTCGCCGTTGACGTCGAGCCACATGTCGAGGTTCTGCGGATCCGGGATCTCGTCGGTGGTCGCGATCCACGGGCCGATCGGACCGAACGTGTCGCAACCCTTGCCCTTGTCCCACTGCGGGCCGCGTTCGAGCTGGAATTCTCGCTCCGACACGTCGTTGCAGATCATGTAGCCGGCCACGTGCTTGAGCGCGTCGTTCTTCGTCACGTAGCGCGCCCGGCTGCCGATCACGATCGCGAGCTCGATCTCCCAATCCATCTTCTTCGAGCCGCGCGGCAGCATCACGTCGTCGTTCGCGCCGACGATCGACGACGGCGTCTTCATGAAGATGATCGGCTCCTTCGGGATCGGCGCGTTGCTCTCGATCGCATGATCGGTGTAGTTCAGGCCGATCGCGACGAATTTCGATACCCGCGCCACCGGGGGCCCGAGGCGCGGATTGTCCGGCACCAGCGGCATCTCGTCGGCCGGCAGCCCCGCCAGCCGCGCCAGCGACGTCGGCGCAAGCGCATTGCCGTCGATGTCGGCAATCACGCGCGACAGGTCGCGCAGCCTGCCCTGCGGATCGATCAGGCCCGGCTTCTCCTGCCCTGGGGCTCCGTAACGGACCAGCTTCATTCGAAGATCTCCTTGTTGGTGTTCTGAGGGTTGAACGGCATCAGCCGGCCGGGCATCGCGCCGAACGCGCGATGCGCAGCCGGCCGATCAGATCGTCATCCCGCCGTCGACATGGAACGCGTTGCCGGTCGCGAAGCGCGATTCATCGCTGGCGAGATAGACGATGATCGGCGCAATCTCCTCGGCCGTCGCGAGACGGCCCATCGGCTGGCGAGCGACGAATGCGGCACGCGCCTGCACCGGATCGGGCATCGCATCGATCCGTTGCTGCAGGCTGGGCGTGTCGACCGTGCCGGGGCAGATGCAGTTGCAGCGGATTGCGCGGCCGACGAAGTCGGCCGCCACCGACTTCGTCAGCCCGATCACTGCGGCTTTGCTTGCGCCGTAAGCGAAGCGGTTCGGCAGCCCTTTGACGCTCGAGCACACCGACGCCATGTTGATGATCGAGCCCCCGCCGCCGGCGAGCATCTTCGGCAGCGCCGCGGCGATCGTCTTCCACATCGCGCGCACGTTCAGGTTGAAGCTGAGGTCCCAGTCGCGATCGGTGCAATCGAGGATCGTTCCCTGGTGGACCCAGCCCGCACAGTTGAACAGCACGTCGAGCTTCGGCATCGATCCGATCAGCGACGCGATCGCGGCGTCGTCGAGCACGTCGAGCTTCGCAGACTTCAGCCCGTCCAGCTTAGGCAGCGACTCGAGCAGCTGCGGGTCCACGTCGGTCGCGATCACGTTCGCGCCTTCGGCGGCCATCGCAACCGCGCTCGCGCGTCCGATCCCCTGTCCGGCCGCCGTCACCAGCGCCACCTTGCCCTGCAGTCGCCCCGCCATCGCGCCCTCGTCCCGAACTCGCCTTTGCTGCCGGGATGATAGCCGAGCCGGCCGGGGCAACGCGCGAATCGCTTACCATCGCCCGATGATCGTTCATCTGGTCGACGGCACCTACGAGCTGTTCCGGCACTTCCACGGTCTGCGGCGCTTCACGAAGGGGCGCGATCGACCGTATGGGGGCGTCGCCGGCGTGCTGCAGACCGTCGTGCAAATGCTCGAATCGGGTGCGACGCACGTCGGCGTGGCCACCGACCACGTGATCGAGTCGTTCCGCAACCGGCTGTGGGCCGGCTACAAGACCGGCGACGGGATCGAGCCGGCGCTGCTCGCGCAGTTCCATCCGCTGGAGCAGGCGCTCGCGGCGATGGGCGTGGTCGTCTGGCCGATGGTCGAGCTCGAAGCCGATGATGCGCTGGCGTCGGCCGCGCGGCTCGCCGCCGACGACCCGCGGGTCGAGAAGGTCTGCATCTGGACTCCCGACAAGGATCTGGCGCAGTGCATACGCGAGGATCGCGTCGTGCAGATCGACCGCAAGGGGAACACGATTCGCGACGCCGCCGGGGTGCGCAAGAAATTCGGTGTCGACCCGCAGCGGATCCCTGACTACCTGGCGCTGGTCGGTGATTCCGCCGACGGCTACCCCGGCATCGGCGGCATCGGGCCGGTCACGGCCGCACAGCTGTTGAACCGCCACGGACCGATCGAGGCATTCCCCCCGCGCGTGCTCGGCGAGCAG
This sequence comes from Burkholderiaceae bacterium, assembly GCA_035540315.1. Lineage (GTDB taxonomy): Bacteria > Pseudomonadota > Gammaproteobacteria > Burkholderiales > Burkholderiaceae_E > DATLGW01. The sequence goes on from DATLGW010000733.1 coordinate 4,172, forward strand.
CGCGAGCTCGCGCTGCTGTTCAAGCAACTGGCGACGCTTCGCAGCGACGCGGCGCTGTTCGACAGCGTCGAATCGCTGCGTTGGCGCGGACCGACCGGCGAATTCCCGGGCTGGGCCGAGCGGATCGACGCGACCGGCCTGATCGCCCGCTGCGAGAAGCTGACGAAAGAGAAGACCACGTGAGAATCGCGACGTTCAACGTCAACGGCATCACGACCCGGCTGCCGCGGGTGCTCGAGTGGTTGAGCGAAGCTCGACCCGACGTCGCATGCCTGCAGGAACTGAAGACCTCCGATGCGACGTTCCCGGCGCTGGCGATCCAGGGCGCCGGCTACGCGGCCGTCTGGCACGGCCAGAAAGGCTTCAACGGCGTCGCGATCCTGGCGCGCGACCGCGGCATCGAGGAGATCCGGCGCGGGCTGCCCGACGATCCCGACGACACCCACAGCCGTTATCTGGAGGCGCGCGTGGAGGACCCGGCGTCGCCGGGCGGCTCGCTCGTCGTCGCGTCGATCTATCTGCCGAACGGCAACCCGCAGCCGGGGCCCAAGTTCGACTACAAGCTCGCCTGGTTCGAGCGGTTGATCCGGCATGCGGCAACGCTGTACGACCGGCCCGAGCCGGTGGTGCTGGCAGGCGACTACAACGTCGTCCCGTCCGACGACGTCGCCGACATCTATTCGCCGAACTCCTGGCGGGACGACGCGCTGCTGCAGCCCGAGAGCCGCGCCGCCTACCGCAAGCTGCTCGCGCAGGGCTGGACCGACGCGATCGCGCACCTGCACCCGGGCCAGCCGATGTACACGTTCTGGGACTACTTCCGCAATCGCTGGGCGCGCAACGCCGGGCTGCGGATCGACCATCTGCTGCTGAACCGAGCGGCGACCGAGCGCCTGCGATCCGCCGGCGTCGATCGCGAGGTCCGCGGGCGCGACAAGCCGAGCGATCACGCGCCGGCGTGGATCGAGCTCGCGGAGAAGACGGGCTGACGCACGCCGCGAGCGTCGGGTCGTCGAGCCGCTCGGTGCGGGTCAGCGGGCTGTACGCCTGGATCACGATCGACTGCTCGCGGCACCAGTCGCGCACCGTCCCGCTCCAGCCGAACGGGCTCCATTCGATCTGGTTCACCACCGGCACCTCGGCGCAGGCCGCGATCAGTCGCTCGATCAGCGGAATCGAATAGTTGCTGACGCCGATGTCGCGGACCAGCCCGTCTCGCCTGGCGCGGATCAGGCCGTCCCATAGCGCTTCGCCGGCGCCCGTCGGCGGCGGACGGTGGATCAGCATCAGATCCACGCAATCGAGGCCGAGCTCCCGCAGGTTCGACTGCGTGCGCGCATACGCGTCGTCGGTTTCCTCGACCTTCGTGACCACGTACAGCGCGCTGCGGTCGGTTCCGCTGCGCCGGATCGCCTCGCCGATACCCGGCTGCGTGCCGTAATCGCTCGAGGTGTCGATCATCCGGTAGCCGATCCGCAGCGCATGTGCAACCGCCCCGGCCGTGTCGTCCGTCAGCTGCCACGTCCCCAGCCCGAGCACCGGCATCACGCGGCCGGTCCGCAAACGCAGCGTCGAGTCCTTGTCCATGCCTTTTGCGCTGTCCGCTACGGCCGCCGCCCCGCGACCCACAGGAAAACGTTGTCGTACCGGATGCTGCCGTCGGGCTGTGCATGGGCGCGGTCGGCCTGCTCGAACGCCGCGCGCACGGCGGCCTCGCCGCTGTGGGCGATCGCGACCTGGTTCGGACCGGCGCTGGCGTTCGCGCGCCACGAGGCGTCCGAGTCGGGGAACACGAACGGACAAGCGACCTCGCCCTCGCCGACGACCTCGAGTCCCGCGCGCTCGACGAGGGCCGCCAGCGCGCCCGGCTCGGCCAATGCGAGCACCGGATGCGCGGACGGCGCACCGGGTGGCGGTGGCAGCATCAACGGCGCAACGAGCGGCATCACCGCCGCGGGGAACTCGCATCGACTCGGTGGCCCCCAAGCCGTGACGACGACCCGACCGCCGGAACGCACGACGCGAGTCAGCTCGCTGATCGCGGCCGCCATGTCCGCCGCATAGAAGACGCTGTTGACGGCCGTGACCGCGTCGAAACTCGCATCGGCGAACGGCAGCGCCTCCAGCTCGCCTTCGTGCACGTCCGCCTCCGGCAGACGCTCCCGCGCGATCTCGAGCAGGGACGCCGACGCGTCGAGCGCGGCGACCTGCGCGCCGCGCAGCCGGGCGAGCAGCGCGAGCAGACCGGCGCCGCATCCGGCATCGAGCAGCCGCGTTCCTGGACCGACGTGAGCCGCGTCCAGCGCTGCGCCGTGCAGCGGCAGCGCCACCTGCTCGAGCCGCTGCGCGAAATCCCGAGCATGTTTTCCCCAGAGTCGGCCTTGGACGGCTGCGCTGCCCATAACCACCTCCTCGTGCCGTCGGACCCGCCAGATGCGGCGCGGTTCGTCCGACTTCAGCTCGCTGCGACAGCGATTTTCCCCCCACCACGCGCCAGTGCGCGCGATCGCCATTGCACAGGCAGTGCTACTGGCCGGTTGCGCCTGCCGTACGTGCGCATCAGCGGCCGTGCCACCGCTCCATGTGATGCGCATGCGTCGGCAGGTAGGCGCCGGCGCCGTAATGCGTGTCGTAGAACTCGGGATCGACGTGATGCGCCTGCACGAAGCCCGGCAGCATGATCGTGCTGCGAATGCCGGGGAACTTGCCGTACTTGTCGTGGATGTACTGCGCGACCTCGGTCATGCAATCGACGAACTCGCTGCCATACGGGTCGACCGTCTTCTTCACGCCGGCGCTGTCGCGCCAGGGTCCGGGGGTGCCGGGATCGTATGCGCCGCGGGGGCCGAACTTGCGCTGGACGAACGCGACCACCGCTGCGTGCATGTCGGGATAGTTCGGCGGGCAAAGCGCTTCGTAGACGCCGTCGAGGCCGACCGGGTTCGGCGTCAACCAGCGCTCGTCCTCGATGAACCTGAAACCGAGCCCGGCGATGCCGTCGCGGGCGTTGGCCCCCAGCGCGCTCAGCCCGTCCATGCCGTTGAAGTAAAGGCCGCCGAGCCCCATCGCCTGCAGCACGAGCACGATGTTGTAGCCGGCGAAGCCCAGCTCCAGGCACAGGCTCTCGTGAATGTCCGACAGCAGCTCGGCCAGCGGCAGCCGCTTTTCCGGGTCGAGCAGGCCGCAGCGCACGAACGGCTCGAGCCTGCCCGCCGGCTGCCCCGTGTCGTGGTCGACCACCATCACCCCGTGGCGGATCATCAGCCCCAGGAATCCAAGGCATTCCTCGCTCGCATCGCCCACCGGCATGAACAGCGTCGAGCCCGGCCGGTTCGCCCACCACAGGTTCGGCGGCAGGATGTGCGGCGGCGACGACGGCACGTCGAGTCGAGCGTCGCGGATGCGGATCGTGTTCTGTCGGCATGCGGACAGGATCCGCTCGAACGCCGCTTCGCTGCCGTCGAGCTCCCGCATCGCCTGCGGCGAGATGTCACGCGTGCGGGTGCAGTAGCAGCCGGTGTCGTCGGTGAAGAACAGCGCCGGCGTGCCCAGGCCGGCCGCAGTCGGCGCAGTCCGGCCGGTGAACCGCAGCGTGAAGTCCGCGTGCGACTTCGGCGTGCGGGGGCCGAACGGCACGCCGAAGCTCCACCCGGAGACGCCGGTGGCGGCGGCCACGAGGACCATCTGCTCGAGCTCGGTCAGCGGCAGCGGGTCGCGGCGCGACTTGAACGCCAGCGGGCCGGATGGGATCTCCATCCCGAGACCAAAGCGCCGGGCGCGGCGACCGAAGAGCGCTTGCATCAGCGGGAACTCGAGCAATGCTGCGAGACGCGACGGCTGACCCATGGGCTTCCCTCCGTTGTTCGAACTGCAGGCAACGCGTCAGCGGTGCTGCGCGACTAAGGTTCTGGAGAGGCAGCGGATCTTGTGCGCCGACATCTTAACCGGCCCGCGGCGCGCTGCAAGCGCGAAGCGACCGAGCTCGCCGTGGTGTACCTTAGCGGGGCGACGTTCCAGCGTGCAGCAACGGCCAGATGCACTTCGAGTACACGCCCGAGCAACTCGAGATCGAACGCGCGGTCGCCACGGTCTGCGAGCGCTTCGACGACGACTACTGGCGCACGAGGGATCGCGACGGCGGGTTCCCGCACGAGTTCCATGCGGCGGTCGCGCAGGGCGGCTGGCTCGGCATCGCGATGCCCGCTGAATACGGCGGCGCCGGGCTCGGCATCACCGAAGCGGCGATCCTGATGCGGACGATCTCGGCATCGGGCGCAGGCATGTCCGGCGCATCGGCGGTCCACATGAACATCTTCGGCTTGCACCCGGTGGTCGTGCACGGCACCGACGAGCAGAAGCGAAAGTGGCTGCCGCCGCTGATCGCGGGACGCGAGAAGGCGTGCTTCGGCGTGACCGAGCCGGACGCGGGGCTCGACACGCTGCGGCTGAAGACGCGGGCCGTGCTGAAGGGCGACCGCTACGTCGTGAACGGCCACAAGGTATGGATCTCGACCGCGCAGGTCGCCGACAAGATCCTGCTGCTCGCGCGCACTGCCGAACGCAACCCGAAGCGACCGGCGCACGGGCTGAGCCTTTTCTACACTGCGCTCGATCGGCAGCGCATCGAAGTTCGCGAGATCGACAAGCACGGGCGCAAGGCGGTCGACTCGAACCAGCTGTTCATCGACGAACTGCAGATTCCGGTCGAGGACCGGATCGGCGACGAAAACGAAGGCTTCGCCTACCTGATCGACGGCCTGAACCCCGAGCGCGTGCTGATCGCCGCCGAGGCGATCGGATTGGGCCAGGTCGCGCTGCAGCGGGCCGCGCGTTATGCGAACGAGCGGATCGTGTTCGACCGGCCGATCGGCAAGAACCAGGGCGTGCAGCATCCGCTGGCCGAGCGCTGGATCGAGCTGCAGGCTGCGGACCTGCTGATGCTGAAGGCCGCGTGGCTGTACGACCGCGGCCGGCCGTGCGGCGCCGAGGCGAATGCCGCGAAATACCTGGCCGCCGAAGCCGGATTTCGCGCCTGCGAGACTGCAGTGCTGACGCACGGCGGCATGGGCTACTCCCGGGAGTTCCACGTCGAGCGATATCTGCGCGAGGTGATGATCACCCGCCTGGCGCCGATCTCGCCGCAGCTGATCCTGAGCTTCATCGCCGAAAAGGCGCTCGGCCTTCCGAAGTCGTATTAGGCTCGTCGATTCATCGCTCCGACGCGAGCGACTCGACGTACGGCAGCACCCCCTGCGCGGCCAGCCCGCGGACGTGACGCGCAACGGTGTCGCGCACGCGCGCCACGTCGTTCAGCGACCCGAACCTATGCGCCAGCGCGAGCACCGCCGGCACGCGTTGCGCCGGCTCGGCAAACCGTGCAACCAGCGCCTGCAACTCGGCGGCCCTCGGATCATCGATCGCGTAGCGCGCGCCGTCGTCCCGCCGGCCGTCGAGGAAGCGGATCCAGGCCGCGATCGCAAGCGCGGCGAGCTCGATCGGCGCGCCGGCGGCGGCGTTCTCAGCGAGCGTCGGCACGATGCGCACCGGAAGCTTCTGCGACCCGTCGATCGCGATCTGCGTCGTGCGGTGCGCGAGCGCCGCGTTCGCGAACCGCGGCAGCAGCGCCGCGCAGTACGCCGGCGCTTCGGACCGCACCGCCGCGGGCAGCGCCGGAACCGCCTCGTCGCGCCAGAAGCGCTCGACGACGCGGCGGATCGCTGGCTCGGCGATCGCCTGCGCCACCGTGTCGAATCCGGCCGGCACCGCGAGGTACGCGATCAGCGAGTGCGCGGCATTGAGCAGCCGCAGCTTCATCGCCTCGTACGGCGCCACATCGGGCACGAGCTGTACGCCGCTGCGCTCGAGCCCGGGGCGGCCGCCGTCGGCGAAATCGTCCTCGAGCACCCACTGCGAGAACGGCTCGGCCGCGACCGGCCACGCGTCCTCGCAGCCGAGCAGTTCGCGCGCCTGCGTGCGCAGCGCATCGTCGGTCGCCGGGACGATCCGGTCGACCATCGTCGACGGAAACCGCACGTGCGCGTCGATCCAGCGCGACAGCGCCGCGGCGTCGACGCCGGCGAACGCCGCGGTCCAAGCGGGGTTGTCGCGTTGCCGCGCGAGGTAGTCGCGCATCAGCGTGCCGAGCACCCGTCCGTTCGACGAGAGGTTGTCGCACGAGATGACGGCGAGTCCGCGCGGTGCGGCCGCGGGGTCCGCCGTCCGAGCCGCCAGGAACCGCCGCGCGAGCCCGCCGACGACGAGGCCAACGGCGCTCGCAGGCGCGCCCGGCCGCGCGAGATCGGCCGCATGCTGCGGCGCCCGCGGATCGAGCCCGCCGGTCGCCGCATCGATCCCGTAGCCCTTCTCGGTGATCGTCAGCGTCACCCAACGCGTCGACGGCGCAGCGATCCGTTCGATCACCGCCTGCGGCGACTCGGGCGCGACCAGCAGCTCGCGCACCGAGCCGATCACCCGCGCGTCGCTTGCGCGATCGCTGCGCTCGATCAGCGCGTACAGGCCCTGCTGCGGTTGCAGCGCATCGCGCACGTCCGGACGGCGCAGGCTCACGCCACAGATCGCCCAGTCGCGCTCGCCACGGG
>DATLGW010000734.1:0-8871 GCA_035540315.1 Burkholderiaceae bacterium
GTCTCGGCGCTGGCGCTGCAGGCGCAGGTCACGCATGCGCGCGACGGCGCGCTGAACCTCGATTCGCTGCAGCACGCGCTCGCCGCCGGCGGCATCGACCTGCACTGCCATGACGGGGCGCTGAAGTCGCTGGCGAACCACCTGCCGGCGCTGGTCGCGCTGAAGGACGGCGGCTTCCGCCACGTCGCCGCTGCCGACGAGCTGCGCGACCCGGAGCTCGGCGCCGCCTACGGCGGCTGGGGCCTGTGGCTGGTGCCGCGACCGAGCGCCGACCGGCGCTCGGAAATCCCCGAGAAGCGCAGCGCGAGATCCTGGTTCTGGCGCGTGCTGTGGGGTCTGCGCGGCTACTACCTGCACGTGGCGATCGCGACGTTCGTGATCAACCTGCTGTCGATCGCGGTGTCGCTGTACGTGATGAACGTGTACGACCGCGTGGTGCCGAACCGCACCTACGAGACGCTGTGGGTGCTGACGATCGGCACCGCAGGCGCGCTGGTGTTCGAGTTCCTTGCGCGCACGCTGCGCGGCTGGCTGGTCGACATCGCCGGCAAGCGCGCGGATCTGGAGATCAGCTCCGGGCTGTTCGGGCGCCTGATGGGAATCAAGCTGATCGGCAAGCCGGCGTCGTCGGGGGCGTTCGTCAGCAACCTGCGCGACTTCGAGGCGATCCGCGAAGTGATGACGTCGGCGACGATGACGGCGCTGATCGATCTGCCGTTCTTCGCGCTGTTCGTGTTCGTGATCTACCTGATCGCGCCGCCGCTGGCGATCGTGCCGGTGGTCGCGATCGCGATCGTCGTCACGGTCGGGCTGCTGGTGCAAGCGCCGCTGGCGCGCTACATCCGCGAATCGATGCGCGAAGGCTCGCAGCGCCAAGGGCTTGCGGTCGAGGCGGTCGAGGGCCTCGAGACGCTGAAGGTCAACAATGCGGCCGGCCATGTGCAGCAGCGCTGGGAATGGTTCACCGCGGCGGTGGCGACCAGCCAGAACAAGTCGCGCAACCTGTCGAACCTGGTGATCAACACGACGTCGACCACCCAGCAGCTGGTGACGGTCGCGACCGTCGTGCTCGGCGTGTACCTGATCCACGACGGCTTGCTGACGATGGGCGGGTTGATCGGCGCGGTGATCCTCGCGGGCCGCGCGATCGGGCCGCTGGCGCAGGTCGCGGGGCTCGCGGTCCGGATCCAGCAGGCGCGCTCGGCATTCGACGGACTGCAGGCGCTGATGGACAAGGAGCTCGAGCGCGACCCGCAGCGCAACTACCTGTCGCTGCCGGCGCCGCGCGGCGAGCTGGTGCTGTCGCGCATCGATTTCGGCTATGAGCCGCAAGGCGTGCCGCTGTTCCGGGGGCTGAACCTGGTGTTCGCGCCGGGCGAGAAAGTCGCGATCCTGGGCCGCACCGGCAGCGGCAAGTCGACGCTGCTGCGGCTTGCCGCCGGCCTGTACACGCCGTCGTCGGGGCTGGTGACGCTCGACGGGATCGACCTGCGCCAGATCGATCCGGCAGACCTGCGCGTGGCGCTCGGGCTGTTGCCGCAGGAGTCGCGGCTGTTCCTGGGCACGCTGCGCGAGAACCTGGAGATGGCGCGCAGCGACCGGCCGCCCGACGATGCGGCGCTGATCGACGCGTTGCGCCAGTTCGGGCTGGACCGGTTCATCGCGCAGCATCCGCGCGGGCTCGACATGAACCTGGGCGAGGACGGTCAGGGGCTGTCCGGCGGGCAGAAGCGGCTGGTCGCGCTGGCGCGGCTGGCGCTGCGCGACCCGGCGGTCGCGCTGCTCGACGAACCCACCAGCGGGCTGGATCCCGGCAGCGAGAAAGCGGTGCTCGCGGCGCTCGCGTCATGGGGCCGCGCCGGCGGGCGCAACCGCACGATGATCGTCGTCACGCACCGGCCGCAGGTGCTCGAGATCGTCGAGCGCGTGATCGTGCTAGAAGCCGGCCGCGTCGTGCTCGACGGGCCTCGCAACCGCGTGATCGAGCAGCTGAACCAGGGCGTGACGGTACCCCGCGAGGCCGCGCCGCAGGAGGCCGCTGCATCATGAGCCAGGCTGCCCGACTGACGCGGCACGAACAGCCGTACCTGGCGTTCCTGTCGATCGCGCTGATGGCGGCGCTGGTTGCGTTTTTCATCGCATGGGCCTCGACGGCCGAGCTCGAGGAAGTCACTCGCGGCCAGGGGCGCGTGATTCCGTCGAGCAAGGAACAGGTGATCCAGAGCCTGGACGCGGGCGTGTTGACCGAGCTGCTGGTGCGCGAGAACGATCGGGTCGAAAAGGATCAGCTGCTGCTGCGAATCGACGACACCCGCGCGCTGGCGATGTACCGCGAGCTGCAGGCAAAAGCCGCGGCGCTGTCGGCAACGGCGGCGCGGCTGCGTGCCGAGGCGTATGGAGGCGCGCCGCAGTTTCCGGCCGAGGTGCGGGCACTGCCGCATCTGCTCAAGCGCGAGAGCGACGCGTTCACGACCCGGCGCCGCGCGCTCGACGAGAGCACCGCGGGCCTGAAGCGCGGCATCGAGCTGCTCGATCGCGAGATCCAGATCACCGATCCGCTGGTCGCGCGCGGGCTGGTTTCCGAGGTCGAGCTGCTGCGGCTCAAGCGCCAGCGCAACGACCTGGCGCTGCAGATGTCGGACCGGCTGAACAAGTTCCAGGCCGATGCCGCGTCGGAGCTGATCAAGGTCGAATCGGAGCTCGCGCAGACGCGCGAGACGGTGCTGGCGCGCCAGGACGTCTACAGGCGCACCGAGATCCGCGCGCCGATGAAAGGCACGGTCAAGAGCATCCGCGTGTCGACGATCGGCGGCGTCGTGCAGCCGGGCCAGGAGATCATGCAGATCGTGCCGGCCGAGGACACGCTGGTCGTCGAGGCGTTCGTCAAGCCGTCGGACGTCGCGTTCCTGCATCCGGGGCAGCCGGTGGTCGTGAAGATCAGCGCCTACGACTACGCGATCTACGGCGGGCTGGACGGCGTGGTCGAGTTCATCAGCCCCGATACGCTGCGCGACGAGCGCCGCGACAAGATTCCCGGCGCCGATCCGAACGAGGCGTATTACCGGGTGCTGGTGCGCACTGCGACGAACGAGCTGACCGCGCCCGGCGGGCAGCCGCTGCCGATCATTCCCGGCATGACGGCGAACGTCGAGATGCTATCGGGCAAGAAGACCGTGCTGCAGTACCTGCTCAAGCCGGTCAATCGGGCCCGAGAAGGCTTGCGCGAGCGCTGATCCGACCGCGCCGGATCAGAACGGCACCGTGATCGGCGGCGGGTTGCCGGGCAGCTCGGACGCGGCGGCGGTCGCGAAGTAGAACGACTGCCACTGCGACGTCACCCGCTTGTAGCGGCCGTGCCCGGCGCCGGGATTGACCGTCATCGGCGCGAACGCGTCGAGCGTCGTATCGAGCTGCGGCCAGTATTCGGCCCAGCTGCGCAGCAGATAACGGGCAGCCGCCCGGTCGTCCGGCCCGGCCGAGTCCAGCACGACCAGCCGCGCATCGACGCTGACGACGATCTCGGCAATGTCGGCTGCGGCGATCGGCAGCCGCTCGGGCAGCCAGCGGCCGCGGATCGCCCAGCCGGCCTCGGGCCGGATCGTCACCGAGTCCCACCCCGCTCCCGGCAGGATCTCCCGCCGGCGCTGCGACGGGTCCTGCGCCGCATGCTCGGTCAGCGCCGGTGCCGCCGATGCGCCCAGCAGCATCCAGCGCCCGGTCGAGCGGCTCAGCCACCAGGCGGTGACGTTGCGGATCTGGACCGCGGTGTTCGTGGCCGCGTCGCCGGCACCGACCCGCAGCGCGAAGCCGGCGGCGACCGCGTTCCAGACGCCGTCGGACTTCAGGCCGGGGTCCGCCGGCGTCCAATGGGCCGGCGTCGCCGATCCGCGCGGATTCGCTCCCATCACGATCGTTGCGCGGCGCACCGCGGACGGCGTCGGCCCGGCGAGCGGCTGCACGAAAGCGTCGGCCGACTGCAGCACGCCGCCCGCGGCATCTGCCGACTTTGCCGCCGGTGCATCGGCCGCACCGGCGTCGGCCGTCGGGTCGTCGGACGGCAGCGTCATGTCCTCCAGCAGCGTCTTCAGCGCCGCCGCCGTCTTGGACGACGGCACCAGCGGCATCGTGCCGGGGGTGCCTGGTTTGCCGAGGCTGCCGACCGGATCGGTCGGAGCTGAAACCGGGCCTGCGGAAGGACCCGCCGCGGATTCGGCTGCGGCGTCGACTTCGGTCGCCGTCGTTGCGACCGCCGCGTCGCCGCCGCCGCAACCGGCGGCCGTCACGGCCAGCGCCGCACACAGCGCCGCCAGTCCGCGTCGGACTGCCGATTGCGCATCGCTGCCGTTGCTGACCATCGCCACCCCTCCGACCCGACAGGCGCAGCCGCTGCGACCTGCAGCCGCGACCGCTGCGTGAGAAAATTCACATGCAACCGTACGCCACACCGCCGGCCGTTGCGGCTGCCGCAGGCCCGGCGGACGCCGCGACCCGACGCTCGGCGGGCGCCCCCTTGATCCGGCGCCGCTCGACCCTACTATTACCGCGATTGTCAGACTTCATTAGCACTCTCGACCAGGGAGTGCTAAGATGGCTTACCGAATGGAATGGATCCTGCTTGATTGACCGAGGAGAGCGTTTTGACGATGGCGACTGCGATCACTGGAGCGTTGGTACCCGCCCGCCGGGCTGGCGCACTGGTAGCCGTCCCGCCGCTGGGCAACCTGGACGCCTACATCACGGCAGTCAACCGACTGCCGGTGCTGACGGCTGAGCAGGAAGTCGAGCTCGGCCGGCGTTATCGCGTCGAACAGGATCTGGACGCGGCCCGCCAGCTGGTGCTGTCGCATCTGCGGCTGGTCGTTGCGATCGCGCGGCAGTACCTGGGATACGGGCTGCCGCACGCCGACCTGATCCAGGAAGGCAACGTCGGGCTGATGAAAGCGGTCAAGCGCTTCGACCCGGAACGCGGCGTGCGGCTGGTGTGGTTCGCGATCCACTGGATCAAGGCCGAGATCCACGAGTACATCCTGAAGAACTGGCGACTGGTGAAGGTCGCGACGACGAAGGCGCAGCGCAAGCTGTTCTTCAACCTGCGCTCGCACAAGCCCGACGCGCACACGCTGGCGCCCGAGGCGGTCGAAGCGATCGCGCGCGAGCTGAACGTTCGCGAGAAAGACGTGGTCGAAATGGAGACGCGGCTGGGCGGCGGCGAGCTCGCGCTCGAGCCGAGCGGCGACGACGACGACGAGTTCGCGCCGATCGCGTACCTGTCGGCGCCGGGTGCCGAGCCGATGCAGCAGCTGGAAGCGCGCGACTACGACCGGCTGCAATCCGAGGGGATCGAAAAGGCGCTGTCGGCGCTCGACGAGCGCAGTCGCCGGATCATCGAGGCGCGCTGGCTGCGCGACGACGCCGAAGGCGGAACCCAGACGCTGCACCAGCTGGCCGGCGAGTTCGGCGTATCGGCCGAGCGGATCCGGCAGATCGAAGCGAAGGCGATGCAGAAGATGAAGAGCGCGCTTGCGCAGTACGTCTAACGCCGGACGCTGCGACGCGCATTCCCGGGCCGCGGCGATCGCGGCCTTTTTTTCGCACCCTTGTGGAAGTTCTTGCCGGTCTCCTGGCGCGGCGGCGACCGTTGCAGAGCGACACCGCAGCCGCTGCCGCTGGCGCGCAATTTGCATGCGGCTGACGATCGAATTTCGTAAGTCGTTGGTCCGATGCACTCCCGCTGCCTGCGAAAACCGATTGCCTGTGCCGCCGCGGTGGCCGCGATCGCGTGCGCGCAACCCGCGCTGGCTGCCTCGGTTCCTGCGGTCACCGAGGTCGCTGCGGCGGCGCTCGCGCCCGCTGCGGCAGTGAACCCTGCGGCTGCGGTCGGCGCCGCCGCACTCGGCACGGTCGCATCGGCAGCGGCGCCAGGCTCCGCTGCCGCGGCTCCGAAGCGACTTGCGCCGGGCGGCGCTGCAGACGACGACGTCAAACCGGCAGATAGCGGCACGAGCGGCTGGGCCATGCTGCTGACCGGGCTGGCACTGCTGGGGTTGATCCTGGGCCGGCGCGGCCGCAAGGTCTGACCCGCCGGCCGACGCTCAGCGGCGCCGTGCCATCACGACCAGGCGGCCGCGCGAATCGCCCGACTCGAGCTCGTACTGCACGACGTCGAACCCCGCGGCAGACACGAGCTGCAGCGAGCGCTCCGGCGCGAACGAGCTGTAGAACAGCTGCGATCCCATCATCGGCGCCATCCCTTCCCAGCTGCTGCCGCCCAGCGACAACAGCAGCGGCCCGCCCGGCTGGATCCAACCGGCGAATCGCTGCAGCACGGCCAGATGATCTTCGCGCGGCACGTGGAACAGGCTGTCCCATGCCAGGATCGCGTCGAAACGGCGCGGCAGCAGCACTGTGCGGATGTCGGCGCAGTGAAGCTGTGTACCCGGCACGACGCGACGGGCGAGCTCGATCATCGCATGCGACACATCGACCCCGGTGACGTCGAGTCCGATCGAAACCAGGTAGGCGCCGATCGGGCGGCCCGATCCGCAGCCGACGTCGAGCACGGACTGCCCCACGTGCAGCTGTCCGACGAACCATCCGACGTAGCGCCGCTCGGCATCGAGCACGCGGCGTGCATCGAACCGTTCGGCGATCCGGTCGTACCCGTCGCGCGTGGCCGCGGGGCCCGACACCGCCAGCGAAACCTCCCGCTTCATCTGCTGCCGATCGTGGTCAGGGGGCCGCAAGTATAGACTTGAGGCGACCGAGGCATCCAGGGAGGAATTCGCATGACGGCAACCGGAGTACGGGTGGGCATCGCCGGTCTGGGCGCAATCGGCAAGTCGGTTGCGGCAGCGCTGCTGCAGGGGATCCCGGGATTCGTGCTGGCGGCGGTCGCATCCCGCGACCCGAACAAGGCGGCCGAGCTGCTGCGAGACCCGCCGCAGCCGGTTCGCGTATGCGCGCTCGAAGCGCTCGCCGAGCATGCGGACCTGGTGATCGAATGCGCGCCGGCCGCGCTGCTGCCGAACATCGCGCTGCCGGTGCTGTCGGCCGGCAAGCAGCTGGTCGTGCTGTCGGCAGGCGCGCTGCTGTCGCATCCGCAGCTGATCGAAGTCGCCCGCCGGCACCGCGGGCAGATCCTGGTGCCCACTGGCGCACTGCTCGGCCTCGATGCAGTCAGCGCCGCCGCCGAAGGGACCATCGCGTCGGTCACGATGATCACCCGCAAACCGCCGGCGGGTCTGGCGGGTGCGCCGTACCTGGTCGAGCACGGAATCGACGTCGCGCGAATCGTCGAACCCACGCGCGTGTTCAGCGGCACCGCGCGCGAAGCCGCCCGCGGCTTTCCGGCCAACGTCAACGTCGCCGTCGCGCTGTCGCTGGCGGGCATCGGCCCCGACCGCACGACGATCGAAGTCTGGGCCGACCCAACCGTCACCCGCAACGTGCATCGGATCGAGGTCGACTCCGACTCGGCGCGGTTCTCGATGCAGATCGAGAACATCCCGTCGCAGGAAAACCCGCGCACCGGCGTGATCACCGCTCGCAGCGTCGTCGCGCTGCTGCGCAAGATGTCGGCGCCGCTGCGGGTGGGGACCTGAACCCCGCGCGACGCCGACGCGATCAGTTGCGCTCGCGGTTCGCGTGCAGGAAGCGTTCGGCGGCGCCGTCGTTGACCGACGACCACAGGATCTGGTCGTCGCGGAACGCGCGCCAATTCTTCAGGATCTTCTCGAAACCGGCGTCCTTCGCCGCATACTCCGACAGCACCTCGGCAGCCGCCTTCTGCATCGCGCGCATCACGTCCTGCGGCCAGCTCGCCAGCGTGACGCCCGACCCGACCAGGCGCTTCAGCGCGATGATGTTGTTCGCGTCGTATTTCGCCAGCATGTCGACCGACGCATCGTTGCACGCCGACTGCAGCGCCTCGCGGTAGGCGGGCGGCAGCGCGTCGTAAGCCTTGCGGTTCACGATGAACGCGAGCGACGCGTTCAGCTCGAGCACGCCGGGGCCGTAATAGAACTTCGCGACCTTGTGGAACCCGAGCTTCTCGTCGTCGTACGGACCGACCCATTCGACCGCATCGATCGTTCCGCGTTCCATCGCCGGATAGATGTCGCCGCCGGCGATCTGCTGCGGCACCGCGCCGAGCTTGCTGTACACCAGCCCCAGGAAACCGGGCGTGCGGATCCTCAATCCCTTCAGGTCGTCGACGGTCTTGATCTCGCGCCGGAACCAGCCGCCCATCTGCGCGCCGGTATTGCCGCAGGGAAACTGCACGACGTCGAAGCGCGCATAGACTTCGCGCATTGCCTGCAGGCCTCCGCCGTAGAGCATCCATGCGGCATGCTGGCGCGGGGTCATTCCGAACGGCACGCCGGTGTCGAACACCAGCGACGCGTCCTTGCCCGTGTAATAGAAGCCCGCCGTGTGCCCGCATTCGGTGGTGCCGTTTTGCACCGCGTCGAGCACCTGCAGCGGCGGCACCAGCTCGCCGGCCGGATGCGCGCTGATCGTGAACTTGCCGTCGGTCAGCTTCGCGACGCGCTCCGACAGCACCGCTGCATTGCCCCACACGGTGTCGAGCGATTTCGGAAAGCTCGACGGCATCCGCCAGCGGACTGCGGGCTGCGCGCGAACCACGAACGGCGCCGCGGCAGCGGCGGCGCCGACACCGCCGGCGGAAAGGAAAAAACGTCGTTTCATCGGGAGTCTCCTTGGGGTTGACGAACGAGCGCAAGCTGCGGCGGCGTCGCAGGCGGCTCGCCGCCGCCCCGCCGCGCCGGACCTGCAGCCGGCAAGCGAATCAGGCGAGCGCGTCAGGCGCTGCAGCGAGCGCGCGGCGGCCGAAATAGGCGAACGTCAGCCCGA
>DATLGW010000735.1:0-1534 GCA_035540315.1 Burkholderiaceae bacterium
ATCCACGGTCGCCAGACCGCGGATTCCCGGTCGAGCTCGATGTGGGTCAGCCAGTGAGCGGCACGCACGATCGGCGTGCCCGCGCCGGTGCGCGCGTACGCGATGCGCGTGCCGTCGGCACTGGGACAGAAGCGGACGTGCTGCGACAGCCCCATCGAAGCGTCTCGAGGTTCGGTGTCTACAATGCTAGCCCGAACCGCAACGAGCGAACCTGCCGCCTCCGGGCGACACGCAATCGATGATGACGAGCCAGATGCAGCGGGCGATCGATTTCGCGATCGCGAACGAAACGAAGTGGTCGCGCGACCCCGGTGCGGAGGGCTCGATCTGGGGCATCCATGCGGCCGATCCGCCGCCGTGGAACCGGCTGCTCGGCCCGGTGTCGCCGCGCGGACCGGCCTGCGGCCTGGTGATGCGGGCCGGCGAGCTGCTCGCGCAGTGGGGCGAGCCGCAGCGGCCCGACCTGACGTTCAGCATCGCGAAGACCTACCTCGCGCTGCTCGCCGGCGTCGCATTCGATTCGGGTCTGCTGCCGGAACCCGACGAGCCGGTCGTCGCGCGCGTGCGAGGGATCGGCTTCGACGACGGGAACAACCGCCGCGTGACGTGGACCCAGCTGCTGCAGCAGACCAGCGAGTGGCAGGGCAGCTGTTTCGGGGTGCCCGACCAGGTCGACCGCTTCCGGGTCACCCAATACCAGCCGGATCCGCCGGCCGGCGCACGCAAGGGTGAACCGAGACCGCTGCGCGAACCGGGCACCTGGTGGGAATACAACGACATCCGGATCAACCAGCTGTCGCTCGCATTGCTGCATCTGTTCCGGCGGCCGCTGCCCGACGTGTTCCGCGAGCGGATCATGCGACCGATCGGCGCCAGCGATACCTGGCGCTGGGACGGCTACGAGAACTCGTGGGTCGAGATCGACGGCCGGCGGATGCAGTCGGTCCCGGGCGGCACGCACTGGGGCGGCGGGGTGACGATTCACGCATTCGATCAGCTGCGCATCGGCCGCCTGCTGCTGGAGCGAGGCCGATTCGACGGAGCGCAGGTCGTCTCGGGCGAGTGGATCGACCGCATGCTGCGCCCCTGTCCGATCGCGCCGTTCTACGGCTATCTCGTGTGGCTGAACAACGGTCGCCGGATCTATCCGAGCGCGTCGGAGACCAGCTTCTTCGCGATCGGCGCCGGCAGCTCGTACACCTGGGTCGATCCGCAGCGCGAGGCGGTCGTCATCGTGCGCTGGCTTGATGCGGCGCGGGCCGATACGCTGTTCGGGCTGATCGGCGAGGCGCTGGACGCGGGCTAAAGCTCGTCGCGCTGTTCGGCGCCCGCCGCCGGTCGAACGGACGTCGGCGCCGCCACTCCCTCGATGTGCCGATCCTCCCGTTCGAGGACCGAAACGTCGCCGTTCGTCTCGAGGATCACCGATGTCTGCGGCCCGGGCTGGGCCATCCCTGCCGCCCGCAGCGAAGCCAGGACCTCGTCGCGCGTCACGCGCTCGTCCGCCATCGCCGCGTCGATGAACTGGCCGCGG
>DATLGW010000736.1:0-5550 GCA_035540315.1 Burkholderiaceae bacterium
CGCCAGCGCCAGCGGCGCCAGTGCGAGCGCGGTGTGCAGCGTCATCGTGTCGCCGCCCCCCAGTCCCAGATGCGACCACAGCGGACGCGCCAGCGCGAACTCGAGCAACCGCAGCAGCGCCACCGCCAGCGGCAGCGTTGCCAGCGCAATCCGCAGGCCGCGGATTCCGCGAACGGGTCCAAAGCGGCCCGACCACAGGCTGGCGGCAGCGAACAGCAGGCAAACCGATGTGACCGGCGCAAGCTCGGGCACGGGCAGCGCCGCCAACGGAACGGCCGCCAGCCGCAGCAGATGCGCAGCCAGCGCAAGCGACGCGGTCGCACCCGCCGCGAAGGCCAACGCGTCGACCGCGGGCCCGAAGCGTGACGGAGCGCTGACCAGTGAAGCGTCGGCCGACATCGAGGCCCGCATTGTACGTGCGGCGACAGCGGCAGTCGCTGCGCGACCGCGGCGTCGAACGAGGCAAGCGGGAGCGGTATTTGCTCGAGCCCGACCGTCAGCCGGACTGGCCACCCTCAGGAGATGGCAATGAGCGGTTCGATCTTGGCGGCGGCGCTGGCCGCGCTGATGCTGTCGGTCGCGATCCCCGGGTGCGAAGGTCCCCCGAAGCCGCAAACGCAGGCAGCGTCATCGCCTGGTTCGCCGAGCGGATCGACCGGAAGAGGATGACAGGCGCGGCGACGTCCCGGGCGGAATCCGACCCGGGACGGCCGCCGGTGCCACGGCTATCGGACCGAGCCGCGGCGGAACAGGTTGACGATCGCCAGCAGGACGATCGCTCCCAGCAGCGACACCAACAGCGCGCCGAAGCTGAACTCGTTCATGTTGATCGTGCCCACGCCGAGCAGCGGCGAGATCAGCCACCCTGCCAACGCGGCGCCGACGATGCCGACGATCACGTTCAGCACGATGCCCTGCTGCGCATCGGTTCTCATGATGATGCTGGCGAGCCAGCCGAGCACGCCCCCTACAACCAACCAGATGATCAAGTTCATATGATTCCTCCAAGACGCACCATTGCGCAGTCCGCCGTGATGCAGGAGTTGTGCCTGCCACGCCACAGTCGCTTTCCGTAGGTCTTACCGCAGCGGGAACGCAAAGTTTGCTGGCTCGCGCGTTGCCGATGTTGCAACGCGGCAGCCTTGGGCACGGCGGTTGCTGACTAGCCGAGCGACCACACGCTGTCCCGCCCATGCCCGCTGCCACGCCAGCGCCGCCCCGTCCGCCTGCGGCGCGGCGCGATACCCTGACCCGAATCGGCGCCGTGGCCGTGCTGGTCGGCTGCCTCGGGATCTCCGTGGCCGCCTGGCGGACGATCGATCAGCAGGCCCGGCACGAATCGGCCGCCGATTTCGAGCGCCGCACCGATGCGCTGGCGCTGCACATCGAGCGCCGGATGCTCGCCTACGAGCAGATGCTGCGGGCAGCCTCCGGGCTGCAGACTGCGGCGGGGCCCGTGACGCGCGAGCAATGGCGCGCATTCGTCGCTGCGCTCGATCTGCCGCGCACGCTGCCGGAGATCGCAGGCGTGGGCTGGGCGATCGAGCTGCCCGCCGACGAGCTGGCGGCGCACCAGACTGCGCTTCGAGACAGCGGCATCCCGCAATACGCGGTACGGCCGATGTCCACGGCAACCGCCGCGACCGCGGGATCGGCCATCACGCTGGGCCGGTCGCAGGGCGGTGCGCAACGGCACGCGCCGATCGTGTACATCGAGCCGCTGGTGCCGGCGCACGAGAATGCGCTCGGCCTGGATCTGTACAGCGACCCGGTGCGGCGCGCCGCGCTGCAGCGGGCCCGCGACAGCGGGCGCGCGAGCCTGACCGAGCCGGTGCGGCTGGTCCAGGATCTGGCCGACCCGCGTCCGCTGGGGCTGGTGCTGTTCATGCCGGTGTACGACGAGCGCGCGGCACAGGCGCAGCGCGCTGCCCCGTCGCAGCCGCTGGCGGGGTGGGTCTATTGCGCGTTTCGCATCAGCGATTTCATGGCTGGGCTGGTGCCGGACAGCGCGGTCGATCTCGCAGTGCGTCTGTACGACGGTGCGCAGCCGCTGCGCGCCGCGAAGCTGTACAGCAACGCGGTCGAGGACGCCAACTCGCAGCCGGCATTCAACGCGCTCAGGCCGCTGCAGGTTGCCGATCGCAGCTGGACGCTGGAAGTCGAATCGACGCCGTTGTTCGAACGGCGACTTCGCTTCGGCGAGCCGCGCGCGGTGCTGATCGGCGGCGTGCTGGCGAGCCTGCTGGTGTTCGCGATGGTGTGGTCGCTCGCCAGCACCCGCGCGCGGGCGCTGGCGCTGGCCGACCGGATGACGCAGCAACTGCGCGACGCCAACGACCGGCTCGAGGAGAAAGTGCGCGTGCGCACCGAGTCGCTGGCCGTCACGAACGCGCGGCTCGCCGCCGAGAATGCGCAGCGCGATCGCGCCGAGCGCCAGCTCGCGCAATCGCTCGATCGCGAACGCTCGTTGAACATGAAGCTGCAGGCGGTCGCCGCGGCATTCGGCCGGATGACTGCGCCGGCCGATCTGGTCGGCAAGCTCGATGCGATCGCAGCCGAAGTGCGCGCAGTGCTCGGATGCCGCCGCGCGCTGATCGCAATCGCCGACAACGACGGCAATCCGCTGGTGAGAACCGCCGGAAACGCCGGCGCGACTGACGACGACGCCTGGAGCGAGGCGGTGCTCGAGCGCGGACGCCGCAATCCGCCGCCGCAGCCGGGTTGGCGCGACCGGCACGGCGACCCGGTGCTCGAAGAGCTCGGGCTCGACGATCTGATGATTGCGCCGATCGGCGACGGTGCCGGGTTGAGCCGCGGCTGGATCGCGGTCTCGGGCTGCGATTCGCCGGCGCTCGCGCGCGAGGACGAGCTGGTGCTGTCGCAGCTGGCGCTGCTGGTTGGCAGCGCGCTGTCGCAGCATCAGCTGCTGTCGCTCGAGCAGCGAGCGCGCGCCGAGGCCGAGGCGGCGAACCGGGCGAAGGACGAGATGCTGGCGGTCGTGTCGCACGAGCTGCGCACGCCGCTGAACGCGATCCAGGGCTGGATCCACATCCTGCGGCGACAGCGCACCGTCGACGAATCGATCGTGCGCCGTGCGGTCGAGGTGCTGCAGCGCAACCTCGACAGCCAGATCCAGGTCGTCAACGACCTGCTCGACACGGCCCGGCTCGCCAGCGGGAAGCTGCACCTGGATCTGCAGCCGCTCGAGCTGTCCGCGGTCGTTCACGGCAGCGTGGACATCGTGCGCCCCGCCGCCGTCGCGAAGGGAGTCCGCCTTGCCGTCGAGTTGCCGCCGCAGGAGATCCGGCTGCTCGGCGACCCGCACCGCCTCAAGCAGGTGCTGTGGAACCTGCTGAACAACGCGGTGAAGTTCACGCCGGCGCGCGGATCGATCCGAGTCCGCGCGCAGCTGCAGTCGCGGCACTGCATCGTGCAGGTGATCGACAGCGGCCAGGGAATCGATCCCGCGTTCCTGCCGCACGTGTTCGAGCGGTTCAGCCAGGGCGGCGATGCGACGACGCGCAACGTCGGCGGGCTCGGACTGGGACTGGCGCTGGTGCGGCACATTGTGCAAGCCCACGGCGGCACGGTGACCGCGGCCAGCGAAGGCCGCGGCCGCGGCGCCTGCTTCACCGTCACGCTGCCGTTGCCGGGCCGCCAGCCGCTGCAGGCGGCGCCGCAAGTCGACGTCGCCGAGGACGCGGGCGCCGATGCGCCGCCGTCGCTCGACGGGGTCTGGGTGCTGCTGGTCGAGGACCATCCCGATTCGCGCGAGCTGTGGGCGCAGGCGCTGCGCGAATGGGGCGCACGCGTGGTCGACGCCGCCGATGCGGCGCAGGCGGTGGCCGGCTACCGATCGATTCCGGCCGACGCGCAAGCGATCTACCTGCTGTGCGACATCGCGCTGCCTGGCGAGAGCGGCTTCGAGGTGATCGCGAAACTGCGGCAGCTCGAAGCGCAGCGCGGCGACATCGCGCGCTTCGATGCGATCGCGATCAGCGCCTTCACGCGCAACGAGGACCTGGCCGCCACGCAGGCCGCGGGCTTTTCACGCCATCTGTGCAAGCCGCTGTCGCCGGCCGCGCTTGCATCGGTGTTCGCGTCGGCGATCCGCTGATGCCGGCGCGCAGCGCCTCGCCGCAAGTCCCTTGCCGTCGCGCGGTTCTGGATCGCGGTTCGCATCGCGCTCGCTACACTGCGCTGCATTCGCTTTCGTCGCCGGTGCTGCGCCGCATCGCTGCAATTCTCCCCGTGTCGCCCGTGTCAGCATGCTCCGACACCGTGCGATCAGCGCGTCCGACACGGGATCTGAACACGCTCCGATACGCTGTCCGATCCGGCGTTGCCTAAAGTGATCCGTTATTCGCAATCGACCTTCAACCGACGAGGACAACGATGAGCTCGAACCCGCCGAACAACAGCACGGCCGGAAACTCGCGCACCACCCCGAATGCGGTGAACCCGCGGGTGACCGATGACGCGAGCGTCCATCGCAGCGAAGCCGGTTATGCAGGCAGCGCCGGGCAGAGCGCGTGGTCGTCGCCCGGCGGCACCGGCAGCACGTCGTCCGCCGGTGCAAGCAGCGGCAGCAGCTACGGAGCCGGCAGCTCGGGCTCGAGCTACGACGCCGGCTACGGCGGTCGCGGCCAAGGCGACAAGCACAGCGAGTTCCGCGCGTTCCTCGACGATCTGTCGCAGCTGGTGCGCTCGAAGACCGGCGCCGACGCCAACGATCTTGCGCGCGAGATCGAGCAGCGCGTGGGCCGGGCGCGCGAGCAGATGACGCACATGATGGAACAGGCGCAGGAATACGCGCACGAGTACGGCGAACATGCGCGCGAGAGCTTCAATCGCGGCATCGAGGCCGGGCGCGAGATGGTGCACGAGCGCCCGCTGTCGTCGGTCGCGGTCGCGGCGGTCGGCGGCTTGATCGTGGGCCTGCTGCTCGGCGGCCGCCGCTAGCTCGGGTACGGGTATTGCCTTGCAGCGGTTCTCCCGAAACGGGAGAACCGTGTCCGGCAGCATCGTCGAATTGCAATGACGGATGCGCGCAGCCCCACGGCGAGCGGATCGGGTCCGCGCGCAGGTGGACGCGCGCAGATGTCCGTGACGAATAACGAGTTCGCTTCGCCGCTCGCGCGGATACCGAAGCGCATGGGATCGAAGACCGGATCGTTAAGCAGGTCGTGGAACCGCTGCCGAGTCCGACCGCAGAGGTCGGCGAGGTTGTCGCTCCCGAGCCGTTTGGTCAACAGCATCATCGAAGGAATACGACGCATGAAACTGACTCCGATCATGGCCGCCCTCGCGCTGGGTTTCGGCCTTTCCGTCGCACAGGCAGCTGGAACGGCGGGCTCGTCCGCCGCGGGAACCTCCGCCGACCGTGCGACCACTGCGCAGGCGGGACAGGACCGGCAGCGTGACCAGGCAGCCGGAATGCAGAAGGACCAGAAGGACAAGGATCGTGCCGGCACGGCGGCAGCCGGCACCGGTACCGCCGGCATGGGCGCGGCAGCAAGCCCAGGCGTGGCGAGCGGAACCCATTCGGCC
>DATLGW010000737.1:0-6440 GCA_035540315.1 Burkholderiaceae bacterium
CAGTTCCTGCAGCGTGACCGAGTCCAGGAACTCGATCATCTTCTTGTTGAGGTTCGACCACAGCTCGTGCGTCATGCACTGGCTGCCATCATCGCAGTCTTCCTTGCCGGTGCACTGCGCCGAATCCAGCGGCTCGTCCACCGCAAAGATGATGTCAGCGACCGAGACTTCGCGCATCGGGCGCGCAAGCGTGTAACCACCACCGGGACCGCGGGTGCTTTCGACCAGCTCGTGACGACGCAGCTTGCCGAACAGTTGTTCGAGGTAGGACAGCGAGATCTTCTGGCGCTGGCTGATTCCGGCCAAAGTGACCGGCCCGTTGTGCTGCCGCAGTCCCAGGTCGATCATGGCCGTCACGGCGAAACGCCCCTTGGTCGTCAAACGCATGGCTTACCCCACGAAGTTGAACAGAAAGTTGTTCTTCCGGCAGTTCCGCCCGGGACGCGGCAGCCGCACCCAGAGCCACCTCCGGAACGAGACACTTCCCTATGGCAAGAGCCATGCCCGGCCTGGGCTGTGCCAAGGCCTGCAAAACTGACACGGCAGTGGGGTCTAATCGGTAGAACCTACACCACCCGGCGTCGGACGCACCTGTGCGCCGCCGCCGCGCGATCCCAGACACGCAAGCCCGGGATTCGCCCGGGATTCAGAAGCAACAAGGGCGCCCGCAGGCGCCCTGGTCTGGAGCGCGCAGGCGCCCCGGCGATCGGCTGCGAGCGGTCAGGCCGCCGCCACCAGCGTCGCGCGCCGCCGGGCGACCTCCAGCAGGCCATTGCACGCGTCCTCGATGTAGTCGAGGGCGGTCTCGAAGCCCTGCGTCGCGCCGTAGTACGGATCGGGGATCGTCGCCGACTCGTGCTCGGTCGCGAAGCGCATCAGCAGCTGCAGCTTGTGGTGCGCACGCTTCGGCGCGGCCTGCTGCAGCAGACTGAGGTTCTCCCAGTCCATCGCCAGGATCAGGTCGTGCTCGTCGAAGTCGCGCTCGGTGATCTTGCGCGCCCGCAAGTCGCTGATGTCGTAGCCCCGGCGGCCGGCGGCCGCCTGGGCCCGCGGATCGGGGGCCTCGCCCGCATGCAGCGCGTGCGTGCCGGCCGACGTCACCTTGACCACGTCCTCCAGGCCGGCCTGACGGATCAGGTGCCGGAAGACGCCCTCGGCCAGCGGCGATCGGCAAACGTTGCCCATGCACACGAACAGCACGCGCGTATTCATAGTCATCGATATGGGTTCTCTTTTCGCCATTTCAAATTCCCGTCTGATGTGTGAAATCCTTTCGGCGCTAGGCCGCACGGCCCGGGAGCGGCACCACGTTGCCGCTGCCGCTGGAGCCGAACACCTGCTGCTTGAGCAGGGCGAGCTGGTCGCGAACCTGGGCTGCCTTCTCGAACTCCAGGTTCTTCGCGTGATCGAGCATCAGCTTCTCGAGCCGCTTGATCTCGCGGGCCGCGTTCTTCTCGGTCAGGCCGCTGTACTGCGCGCGATCCTCGGCCGCCTTCAGCTCCTGCCGCGATGCCGTCGCGTCGTAGACGCCGTCGATCATCTCCCTCACCTGCTTGGAGATGCCCCGCGGCGTGATGCCGTGATCGGCATTGAACGTCAGCTGCCGCGCCCGCCGCCGCTCGGTCTCGCCGATCGCCCGCCGGATCGAGTCGGTGATCTGGTCGGCGTACAGCACCGCGGTTCCGCGGATGTGGCGCGCCGCCCGCCCGATCGTCTGGATCAGGCTGCGCTCGGAGCGCAGGAAGCCTTCCTTGTCCGCATCGAGGATCGCCACCAGCGACACCTCCGGAATGTCGAGGCCCTCGCGCAGCAGGTTGATTCCCACCAGCACGTCGAACACGCCCAGCCGCAGGTCGCGGATGATCTCGACCCGCTCGACGGTGTCGATGTCCGAATGCAGGTAACGCACCTTCACGCCGTGGTCGGCCAGGAAGTCGGTCAGATCCTCGGCCATCCGTTTAGTCAGGGTCGTCACCAGCACCCGCTCCTGACGCTGGACTCGCTCGTGGATCTCCGACAGCACGTCGTCGACCTGCGTGGAGGCCGGCCGCACGATCACTTCCGGATCGATCAGCCCCGTCGGCCGCACCAACTGCTCGACCACCTGGCTCGACACCTTCGACTCGTAATCGGCCGGAGTCGCCGACACGAAGATGCACTGGCGCAGCTTCGCCTCGAACTCCTCGAACTTCAGCGGCCGGTTGTCCAGCGCCGACGGCAGGCGGAAGCCGAACTCGACCAGCGTTTCCTTGCGCGCACGGTCGCCGCGGAACATGCCGCCGAGCTGCCCGATCGTCACGTGCGACTCGTCGATGACCATCAGCGCGTCCGACGGCAGGTAATCGACCAGCGTCGGCGGCGGCTCGCCCGGAGCGGCCCCCGACAGGTGCCGCGTGTAGTTTTCGATGCCCTTGCAGAAGCCCAGCTCCTGCATCATCTCCAGATCGAAGCGGGTACGCTGCTCCAGCCGCTGCGCCTCCACCAGCTTGCCCTGCGCATGGAAGAACTTCAGCCGCTCCGCCAGCTCCGCCTTGATGTCCTCGATTGCGCGCAGGATCGTCGCGCGCGGCGTCACGTAGTGCGACGACGGATAGACGGTGAAGCGGGGAATCTTCTGCCGCACCCGGCCGGTCAGCGGATCGAACAGCTGCAGGCTCTCGATCTCGTCGTCGAACAGCTCGATCCGCACGGCGAGCTCCGCGTGTTCGGCCGGAAACACGTCGATCGTGTCGCCCCGGACCCGAAACGTGCCGCGCGCGAACTCGGTCTCGTTGCGCTTGTACTGCATCGACACCAGCCGCTGCAGCACGTCGCGCTGCGAAACCTTGTCCCGCACCCGCAGCGTCAGCACCATCGAATGGTAGTCGCTGGGATTGCCGATGCCGTAGATGCACGAGACGGTCGCGACGATCACGGTATCGCGCCGCTCGAGCAGCGACTTCGTCGCCGACAGCCGCATCTGCTCGATGTGCTCGTTGATCGACGAGTCCTTCTCGATGTACAGGTCCCGCTGCGGAACGTACGCTTCCGGCTGGTAGTAGTCGTAGTACGACACGAAGTACTCGACCGCGTTGTTCGGGAAGAACTCGCGCATCTCCGAGTACAGCTGCGCCGCCAGCGTCTTGTTCGGCGCCAGCACCAGCGCCGGCCGGCCCAGCCGCGCAATCACGTTCGCCATCGTGAACGTCTTGCCCGAGCCGGTGACCCCCAGCAGCGTCTGAAAGCTCAGCCCGTCCTCGAGGCCCTCGATCAGGCGAGCGATCGCCGCCGGCTGATCGCCTGCCGGAGGAAACGGCAGATACAGCTGGAAAGGGCTCCCCGGGAACGTCTGAAAGCGGGTCGTGTCGAGAGCCGGCTCGGCCATTGGCGAAGGAGTGTGCGTGCTAAAATCTCGCGCTGCACCAGCGTGCCGCGCGGAATAGGCGATTATCCCGCTGCTGCGCCGAAAAAGCCAGCTTTTTGCCTTCTTTTTAGGCAGCGATTTTAGAAAGTCCACTCCAAAGCGGCTTTTGCCAGCCCAATCAGATCAAGGACTTGCCGATGGCATTTTCCCCGTTTTCCGAAGTTGGGCTCGCGCCCCGTGATCCGATCCTGGGTCTGACCGAAGCGTTCAATGCCGATACCCGCGCCAACAAGGTCAACCTGGGTGCCGGCGTCTACACCGACGACGACGGTCGGGTCCCGCTGCTGGCCTCGGTGCGGCAGGCCGAGACGATGCGGGTCAACGCCGCCGCGGCCCGCGGCTACCTGCCGATCGACGGGCTCGACGCCTACAACCGCGCGGTGCAGAAGCTGCTGCTGGGGCCGGACTCCCCGCTGCTCGGCGGCCGGCGCGTCGTGACGGTGCAGGCGCTCGGGGGCACGGGCGCGCTGAAGATCGGTGCCGACCTGCTGAAACGCTTCGTTTCCGGCGCCGCCGTCTGGATCAGCGATCCGAGCTGGGAGAACCACCGCGCGCTGTTCGAGGCCGCCGGGTTCCGGGTCGACGCCTACCGCTACTACGACCCGGCCACCCGCGGGCTCGACTTCGACGGAATGTGCCGCGCGCTCGAGGCGCTGCCCGCGCGCTCGATCGTCGTGCTGCATGCGTGCTGCCACAACCCGACCGGGGTCGACCTTGACGCCGAGCAATGGCGAGCGGTCGTGGACATCGTGGTCCGCCGCCAGCTCGTGCCGTTCCTCGACATCGCGTACCAGGGTTTCGGCGACGGCATCGAGGCCGATGCGATCGCCGTGCGGCTGTTCGCGAACGCCGGCATCGACTTCCTGATCGCCAGCTCGTTTTCGAAGTCGTTCTCGCTTTACGGGGAGCGCGTCGGCGCGCTGTCGATCGTCTGCGCCGACACCGACGAGGCGGTCCGGGTGCTGAGCCAGGTCAAGCGGGTCGTCCGCACCAACTATTCGAGCCCGCCCAGCCATGGCGGCGCGATCGTCGCCAGCGTGCTCGGCAACCCCGAGCTGCGCGCGCTGTGGGAACGCGAGCTGGCGGGAATGCGGGATCGGATCCGCGCGATGCGAACCGGCTTGGTCGAGCAGCTGAAAGCCCTTGGCGTGAAACAGGACTTCGACTTCATCCGCCGCCAGCGCGGCATGTTCTCCTACACCGGGCTCACGCGCGAGCAAGTCGATCGGCTGCGCGAAGACCATGCGATCTACGCGGTCGGCACGGGCCGGATCTGCGTTGCGGCATTGAACACACACAACCTGGGTTACGTAGCGAAATCGCTGGCGAAGGTGCTGTAATACGAGGCTGAAGTTTGGGGGCTCTGCATTCGCACACCACAAGGAGACGAAGATGCGCAAGAGTCGGTCCCTGAATGCCACCCGAGGCGTCGCCGCCGCAGTCGCCGTGAGCCTGACGTTGGGCACGATCCCGATGCCCACGCAGGCGCAGATGATCCCGACCGAGCGGGCCGTCAGCGTCAGCGAGCAGCGCGAGCAGATCCAGCAGTTGCTTGCCCGCGCGGACGTCGTCCAGCAGCTCGAGGCGCTCGGGGTCGATCCCGGCGTCGCCAAGGATCGGGTCGCAGCGCTGTCGGATTCGCAGATCGAGCAGCTGGCTGCCGGCATCGACGGTCTGCCGGCGGGCGGCATCAACGTGCTGGCTGCCGTGTTGATCGTCGCGCTGGTGCTGCTGATTACGGACCTGCTGGGGGTGACGACGGTATACCCGTTCGTGCGGCGCTAGCCGATGTCGCGGTCCGCATTCAATCTTGGGACCGTCCCTTCGACCCCCGCGCTCGCGGGGGTCGTCCTTTTGTGCCTGGCGCTGCTTGCAGCCTGTGCAGCACCTCAGGCGAGCCGCCTGCGCACGCAGGATTTCGCCGAACTGCCGCCGCGACACCTGATCGCCGACGTGCCGTTCGTCGGTCAGACGCCGTACCACTGCGGGCCCGCGGCGCTGTCGATGGTTGCGCAGCATGCCGAGGTCCCGGTCGACGCGAACGCGATGCAGGCGAAGGTGTTCGTTCCGGCGCTGAAGGGCGCGCTGCAGGCCGAGATGCTGGCGGCGCCGCGCCGTTTCGGGCTGATGTCGATCGAGATCGAGCCGTCGCTGCGGGCGCTGCTGCGGCACGTCGCCGCCGGTACGCCGGTGATCGTGCTGCAGAACCTGTCGCTGCCGGTGCAGCCGCTGTGGCATTACGCGGTCGTGATCGGATACGACCTGCCGGCGAACGAGATCGTGCTGCACTCGGGCAACGACCCGCAGATGCGGCTGTCGATCGATGCGTTCGAGCACACGTGGGCGCGCAGCAAGCACTGGGCAATGATTGCCGCGCGCCCCGATCGCGTTCCCGAATCGGTCGGCGAAGCCGCCTACGTGCGCGCGGCCGCAGCGCTGGAGCGGGTCGACCTGCGCGCGGCGCACCGCGCCTACGTTCGCGGCACGCTGCGCTGGCCCGACAGCCGCTACCTGCAATTCGGACTGGCCAATACCTACGCGGCGCAGCAACAGCAGGCACAGTCACGCGAGGTGCTCGAGCGGCTGGTCAGGAGCTTCCCCGATTGGGGCGATGCGTGGAACAACCTCGCGGTGATCCGCGCGGAGCTCGGCGACCGTGCCGGCGCGCTCGATGCGATCGAGCG
The DNA here is from genome assembly GCA_035540315.1 of Burkholderiaceae bacterium. Taxonomy (GTDB): domain Bacteria; phylum Pseudomonadota; class Gammaproteobacteria; order Burkholderiales; family Burkholderiaceae_E; genus DATLGW01. The sequence continues at coordinate 6,088 of DATLGW010000737.1, forward strand.
CGCCGTGCAACTGGGCGGCCCGCATGCGGCGCTGTATCTGGAAACGCGCGAGCGGCTTGCGAAGACGCCGGCGCGCTGAGCGTGCGGGCGAGGACGCGCACCGCGCAGCGGGTGCCGGCAAATTGACCCGAGGCAGCACATCCCGCATAATTGCAGGTTATCTTCCCCGATAGCTCAGTCGGTAGAGCGACGGACTGTTAATCCGCAGGTCCCTGGTTCGAGCCCAGGTCGGGGAGCCATGAAAATCAACGGCTTGCACACTATTTCGCGGCAGGCTGTTGCCGCTTTGTTAGGCGGTATTTTTGGCGCTGCCAAATATCCAGCACGAGGGCTAGCAGATGACCGACGAATAC
>DATLGW010000738.1:0-6325 GCA_035540315.1 Burkholderiaceae bacterium
CAGCAGACCCATCGCGAATCCCGCCACCAGTCCGCCGATGTGCGCTGCGTTGTCGATGAACGTCGCAACGAAGCCCATGAACAGCGAGTAGCCGACGAACGCCAGCATCGACGTTCGCATCGGCGCCGCAAGCCCCGGCGGCAGCTTGTGCGATTTCGCGGTCAACGCGGCGAGCAGGCAGCCGACCACGCCGAACACCGCACCGGAAGCGCCGACCGACACGCCGCGCTCGGCGGCGAAGAACAGGCTGGCGAGCGATCCGAACAACGCCGAGATCAGGTAGATCGCGAGGAACTGCAGATTGCCGTAGAAGCGCTCGGCGATCCGCCCGGTCTCGCGCAGCGCCCACATGTTGAACGCCAGGTGGATGATGCCGGCATGCAGCACGGTGGCCGTCAACAGCCGCCAAGGCTGCTGCAGCGTCAGCGGCAAATGGTTCGCGCCCCAACCGAGCAGCTGCAGCGCGCTCGGGCTGATCGGGCTCATTCCGGAGGCGACGTTGACGAGCCAGATCGCCACGTTGACGACGATGATCGTCGTGGTGACCCAGGCGATCGGCGTGAGCCGGTGCAGGTGGTATGCGAAATCGGACAACGATCAGCCTTCGAGCGGCGGGAACAACTCGCCGCTGGCCCCGCGCGGCTGCGCCAACCCGAAGTGCTGGTATGCATTGAGGGTCGCGATCCGGCCGCGCGGCGTTCGCTGCAGCAGACCCTGCTGGATCAGGTACGGCTCGAGCACGTCCTCGATCGTGTCGCGCTCCTCGCCGATCGCGGCGGCGAGGTTGTCCAGGCCGACCGGGCCGCCGCCGAACTTCTCGATCACCGCCAGCACCAGCTTGCGGTCGAGCACGTCGAGCCCCTGCGGGTCGACGTCGAGCATCTTCAGCGCCGCGTCGGCCACGCCCGCGTCGATGTGCCCCTGAGCGCGGACCTCGGCATAGTCGCGCACCCGCCGCAGCAGCCGGTTCGCGACCCGGGGAGTGCCGCGCGAGCGGCGCGCGATCTCGCGGGCGCCGTCGTCCGACAGCGTGGCCTTCAGCAGCCGGGCCGAACGGGCGACGATGTGGGTCAGGTCGGCCACGTCGTAGAACTCGAGCCGCGCGACGATGCCGAACCGGTCGCGCAGCGGGTTCGTCAGCATGCCGGCGCGGGTCGTCGCGCCCACCAGCGTGAACGGCTGCAGGTCGATCTTGATGGAGCGCGCGGTCGGCCCTTCGCCGATCATGATGTCGATCTGGAAGTCCTCGAGCGCCGGGTACAGGATCTCCTCGACGACCGGCGAGAGCCGGTGGATCTCGTCGATGAACAGCACGTCGTTGCGCTCGAGGTTCGTCAGCATCGCCGCGAGGTCGCCCGGACGCTCGAGCACCGGACCCGAGGTCTGGCGCAGGTTCACGCCCATCTCGGCCGCGACGATGTGCGCGAGCGTCGTCTTGCCCAGCCCCGGCGGCCCGAACAGCAGCACGTGATCGAGCGATTCGCGGCGATTGCGCGCCGCGGCCACGAAGATCTCGAGCTGCTCGCGAACCTTCGGCTGCCCGACGTATTCGGCGAGGGTTCGAGGGCGCAGCGCCCGCTCGATCGCTTCTTCCGACGGCGACGCCGGCGTCGGCGTGATCAGGCGGTCGTGCTCGATCGTCACTGCGCGCGCCTCGGGTTCACGTCGCTAGCCGCGGGCCAGCTGCTTGAGCGCCGCCTTGATGCCCTCGGACACCGGCGTGCCCGGGGGCAGCTCGCGCAGCGCCAGCGTCGCTTCGCGCTCCGAGTAGCCGAGCGCGAGCAGCGCATGCAGCACGTCGGCGAACTCGTCGCTGCCGCCGTCGCGGCCGGCGCGCTCGATCTCCGGCGCGAGCTTGCCCTTCAGCTCGAGCAGCAGCCGCTCGGCGGTTTTCTTGCCCACGCCCGGAATCTTCGTCAGCCGGGCCGACTCCTGCAGCGCGACCGCCTGCGCGAGCTCGGCCACCGACAGCCCGGACAGCACCGCCAGCGCGATGCGCGGGCCCACGCCGGTGATGCGGATCAGCTCGCGAAACGCCGCCCGCTCGGGCGCGCGCAGGAAGCCGAACAGCACGTGCGCGTCCTCGCGCACCGCCAGGTGCGTCAGCAGCGTGACCCGCTCGCCCAGCGCCGGCAGGTCGTAGAACGTGCTCATCGGCACCGACACCTCGTAGCCCACGCCGGCGACGTCCAGCAGCAGCTGTGGCGGGTTCTTCTCGAGCAGCGTTCCGGCGAGGCGACCGATCATAGCGCCGAGAGTCTACCGCGTTTGATCCGCAGCCCCCGGCCGCGGGCGCGGGCGCGCGGCGCCGGCAGCCTCGCGCCCACCGCCGCCGCGAGCGTGGCCGCATGCGCCTGGCAGATCGCGCACGCGAGCGCATCGGCGGCGTCGGCGCCGGGCGCGCCCGGCAGCGCCAGCAGCCGCTGCACCATCGCCTGGATCTGCGCCTTCGTCGCATGGCCGTGGCCGACGACCGCCTGCTTCAGTTGCAGCGCGGTGAACTCGTGCACCGGCAGCCCGGCGACGACTGCGGCGGCGATCGCCGCGCCGCGCGCCTGGCCGAGCAGCAGCGTCGATTGCGGATTGACGTTGACGAAGACTTTTTCGATCGCCGCCTCGGTGGGCCGGTGCGCGGCGATCACTTCGGTCAGTCCGCGCACGATCGCATGCAGCCGCTCGCCGAGCGCACCGTCGCCGCTGCGGATCACGCCGCTGGCCAGGTACCGCAGCCGGGCGCCGTCGCAGGCGAGCAATCCGAAGCCGGTGCGCCGCAGGCCGGGGTCGATTCCCAGGATGATCCGCGACAAGGGGCGGCTCAGTGCCTGAAATGGCGCACGCCGGTGAACACCATCGCGATGCCGCGTTCGTCGGCGGCGGCGATCACCTCGTCGTCGCGAACCGAGCCGCCGGGCTGGATGACTGCGGTCGCGCCGGCGTCGGCGACCACGTCCAGGCCGTCGCGGAACGGGAAGAATGCGTCGGAGGCCACCGCCGATCCCAGCAGCGACAGCCCGGCGTTGCCGGCCTTGATCGATGCGATCCGCGCCGAGTCGATTCGGCTCATCTGTCCGGCGCCCACGCCGAGCGTGCGGCCGTCGCGCGCGAACACGATCGCGTTGGACTTCACGTATTTCGCGACCCGCCATGCGAACAGCAGGTCGTGCAGCTGTTGCGGCGTCGGCCGGCGCCGCGTGACCGGCCGCAGTTCCTCGAGCGCGACGTCGCGATCGTCGGGCGTCTGCACGAGCAGTCCGCCGTCGACGCGCTTGAAGTCGAAGTGGTTGCTCGCGCGGGCCGGCGGGATCTCGAGCAGCCGCACGTTGGACTTGCCGTGGAACACGGCGCGGGCGTCGTCGGTGAACCCGGGCGCAATCAGCACCTCGACGAACTGGCGCGCGATCAGTTCGGCTGCTTCGCCTGTCAGCGGCTGGTTGACCGCGATGATGCCGCCGAACGCGGAGGTCGGATCGGTCGAGAACGCGTTGCGATACGCGGCGGCCACGTCGTCGCCGACGGCCACGCCGCACGGATTCGCGTGCTTGATGATCACGCAGCACGGCTGCTCGAACGTCTTCACGCAAGCCCACGCCGCATCGGCATCGGCGATGTTGTTGTACGACAGCTCCTTGCCCTGCAGCTGGCGATAGTGCGCGAGGGTTCCGGCGTGTGCCTGGGTGTCGCGGTAGAACGCCGCCGACTGGTGCGGGTTCTCGCCGTAGCGCATCGCCTGCAGCTTGGAGAACTGCAGCGTCAGCACCTGCGGATAACGATCGCGGGTGCCGTCGGGCTGCAGTGCGCTCAGGTAGTTCGCGATCGCGCCGTCGTACTGCGCGGTGTGCGCGAACACCTTGCGCGCCAGATCGAAGCGCAGCGCATCGTCGACGCCGCCGTCGGCACGAATGTTCTGGACGACCCGCGGGTAGTCGGTCGGGTCGACGACGACCGCCACGCCGTGATAGTTCTTCGCCGCGGCCCGCAGCATCGCCGGGCCCCCGATGTCGATGTTCTCGACCGCGGCGTCGAGCGTGCAGTCGAGCTTTGCGACCGTCTGCTGGAACGGGTACAGGTTCACGACCAGCAGGTCGATCGCGCCGATTCCGTGCTTTTCGATCGCTGCCATGTGCTCGGGCAGGTCGCGCCGCGCGAGCAGTCCGCCGTGCACCATCGGATGCAGCGTCTTCACGCGCCCGTCGAGCATCTCGGGGAAGCCGGTGTACTCGGAGACCTCGGTCACCGAGACCCCGGCCGCGGCGAGCGCGCGGGCGGTGCCGCCGGTCGACAGGATCACCACGTCCATCGACGCCAGCGCCTGCGCGAGCTCGATCAGCCCGGTCTTGTCGGACACGCTGATCAGGGCCTTTCGGACGCGGTGCATCGCGGGCGCCTCGGGTGGGGTTACAACATGCCGTACTGCTGCAGCTTCTTGCGCAGCGTGTTGCGGTTGATTCCGAGCATTTCGCTGGCCCGCAACTGGTTGCCGTGAGCCTGTTTCATCACCACCTCGAGCATCGGGCGTTCGACCGCGGACAGCACCATGTCGTAGATCGCGCTCGGGCGAGAGCCCTCCAGGTCGCGGAAGTACTTCTCGAGGCTGCGCGTGATCGCCTCGTCGATCGACGGATTCGCTTTCGTCATTGTGCCAGTGTCCGAAGATGACTGCAGTCGTTTGCGGCCGCGGCGTCCGACAGGGGGCCGAAGAACGCGTCGAGGCCCGCCAGCTGCGCCTGCGGCGTCTCGGCCCGATTCACCTGCTCGCGCAGACGCGCGAGCGAATTTGCCGCCCGGCCCGCGTCGGGCGCGGCACCCGGCGCAGCGGCCGGCGCGTATTCGGCCAGCGCGCCGCGCAGGTACCAGGCGATGTGCTTGCGCGCGGTGCGAACGCCGGCATGCTCGCCGTAGAACGCATAGTGGTCGAGCAGGTGGCTGCGCAGCAGCTGCCACGCCTGCGCCGGCTGCGGCGGCGGCGGCAGCTTTCCGGTGCGCAGGAACCCGTCGATCTCGCCGAAGATCCAGGGACGTCCCTGCGCGGCGCGACCGATCATCACCGCGTCGGCGCCGGTCTGCTCGAGCACGCGCTGCGCGGCCTGCGGCGAATCGATGTCGCCGTTCGCGACCACCGGAATCGCGACCGCGGCCTTGACCTCGCCGATCGTCGCGTAGTCGACGGTTCCGCTGTATCCGCACTCGCGGCTGCGCCCGTGGACGGTCAGCATCGCGGCGCCGGCTGCTTCGGCCGCGCGCGCGAGCGCAACTGCATTGCGACGAGACCGCGCGGGTCCGGTTCGCATCTTCACCGTCACCGGAACCGGGACCGCGGCGACCACCGCCTCGATGATCGCGACCGCGAGCGCTTCGTCGGCCATCAGCGCCGAGCCGGCATAGACGTTGCAGACCTTGCGCGCCGGACATCCCATGTTGATGTCGATCACCTGCGCGCCGCGTTCGACGTTGTAGCGCGCCGCATCGGCCATCATTGCAGGATCGGCGCCGGCCAGCTGCACCGCCCTGGGCTCCATCTCGCCGTCGTGGTTGAGCCGCCGCGTGGTCTTCACGCTGTCGCGCAGCCGCGGATCCGATGCCGCCATCTCGGATACGGCGTAGCCGGCGCCCAGGCGCTTGCACAATTGCCGGAACGGCCGATCGGTGACGCCGGCCATCGGCGCAACGAACACGTTGTTGCGCAGTGTGTAAGGTCCGAGCTGCATGCGGTTTCGGAAGCGGGGAGCGGATTCTAACGAAAAACGCGCTGCACAAGAAACAGGCACGGCACCGGAGTCCGGCGCAATCCGGCGCGCGACGTGCCGGCGATGCCGATCATCGCCAGCCGAACATCAGCCTCCTGGCCAACGGCCGGCGCAACGGGGGTACGACGTCCATCGTCACCAGCAGCGCCGATTGCAGCGGCCTCGCCAGCGGCCACGTGAAGCTCGCAGCCATCAGGTCGGTGAGCGCGATCGTCAGCGACCGGTCGCCGCGGCGCGCGCGGGCGAAGCGCTCGAACGCGAATTGCGGTGCGACTCCGCGCCGTACCGCGTCGGCGACGATGTCGGCCAGCTCGAACGCATCGCGCAACCCCAGGTTCAGCCCCTGGCCCGCAACCGGATGCAGCGCCTGCGCGGCATTGCCGATCCAGACTTCGGGTCCGGCCGCAAGCGAACGGCGCGAGCGTCGCGCGACCGGCGCAAGCGACGGCTTGTCGCGCACCTCGAGGTGTCCGAGCATCGGCCCGAACGCCCGGTTCAGCTCGCGCGACAGCTCGGGCAGCGAAAGCCGCGCTCGCTGCTCGGTCGCAGCGAGCCTATCGCACCAGACGACCGAGTAGCGG
>DATLGW010000739.1:0-10646 GCA_035540315.1 Burkholderiaceae bacterium
GCGTGAAGCCGTGCGCATCGAGGTGGCGGCGCAGCGCCGGCAGGATGTCGTGCGGGTCGGTGCCCACGACGAAGCGCAGCTGGCAGTGCGCGGACGCATGCGGCGGGATCGCGTTCACCGGCCGGTCGGGGTTGCCGGTGCGAAATGCCAGCACCTCGAAGCTGTTCCAGCCGAACACGCGCTCGGCGGGAGTGAGTGACTCCTCGCCCCAGTCGGGGTTGACGGCCGGCGCGTCCGGGCCGGCGTCGATGCGCGCGTCGGCCAGCGCGGCGCGCACCGCAGGTGTCAGCGAGTCCGGGCGCCAGTCGGGCACGCGGATCTGGCCGCGCGCGTCGGTGATGCAGGCGAGCGCGTGCGCCAGCACGATGCCGGGGTTGGCCAGGAGGCCACCCCAGTTGCCGGAGTGATGCCCGCCCTCGCGAAAGTGCACCTTCAGGTCGAAGTTGAGCGCGCCGCGCGTGCCGCCGAAGAGGGTCGGGCGGCGATGATCCAGGCGCGGGCCGTCGGATGCGATCAGCACGTCGGCCTTGAGCTCGTCGCGATGCGCCCGGCAGAACTCCTCCAGGCCGGGCGAGCCCGTCTCCTCGCCGGTCTCGATCAGCACCACCGAGTTGAAACCGAGCCTGCCGCGCTCGGCCAGCACGCACTGCAGCGCGGCGACGTTGATCGTGTGCTGCCCCTTGTTGTCGGCGGTGCCGCGCCCGTACAGGCGGTCGCCTTCCACCACGATCTTCAACGGCGACAGCCCTTCGCGCCACTGCGCATCCTGGCCGCGGATCACGTCGCCGTGCCCGTACGTGAGCACGGTGGGCAGGGCCGGATCCTCGATGCGCCGCGCGATGAGGAAGGGGCCGTACTTCGGCCGCGGGTTGTCGTGGATGTGGCACTCGTAGCCGAGCCGGGCGAGGGATGGCGCCATCTCGCCTTCCAGGTACTGGCGCAGCGCGGGCATCGCGTCGGGTTCCTGGCTCGTGGTCGGGATCGCCACGCGGCGCGCCAGGTCGGCGAGGAACCCGCCATCGTCGAAATAGCGCTCGGCGCGCGCGATTGCCGCTTCACGGGTTGCCATGTCCAGCTCCACGTCCTGTTTGCCGCAGTATCGCCGCAACCGCGACAATGGCGCCATGGCCGCGCGGATCCCGCCCATCCAGTGCCTCGTCACCTTCGAGGCCCTGGCGCGGCTGCGCTCGGTGACCCAGGCCGCGGACGAGCTGTGCGTGACGCCCAGCGCCGTGAGCCACCGCGTGCGCCAGCTCGAGCAGATCCTGGGGACCAAGTTGTTCGGGCGCGCGGACTTCTCGCTGACCACCGAAGGCAGCGAGTACCTGGCGCACGTGCGCGAGGGGCTGGCGGTGCTGGAGCGCTTCCCCGGCCGCGACAACGCGCAGGGCAAGCGCAAGCTGCGCGTCGCCGTGACGCCGACCTTCGCGCGCTCGGTGCTGATGCCGCGGCTGCGCGCCTTCATCGAGGCCTATCCCGAGATCGACCTCACCCTGCAGGTGTCGATCCCGCTGCTGGACGTGGTGGCCGAGGACGCCGACCTGATGATCCGCTTCGGCACCGGGCGCTATGCGGACGTGGAGCACGTCTGCGTGATGACCGACGAGGTCACGCCGCTCGCCTCGCCTGGCTACATCCGCGAGCACGGCCCCTTCGACACGCACGAGGAGCTGCAGGCGGCCAAGCTGCTCAAGAGCCCGCTCGAGCCCTGGCGCACCTGGTTCCTCGCGCATGGCGTGGATTCGGGCGAGCCCGCCGAGGGATCGTCGTTCAACGACATCGGCCTGATGTGCGACGCCGCGGCCCAGGGGCTGGGGATCGCCCTGGTGCGGCTCAAGCTCGGCGCGCCTTGGCTCGAAAACGGCTCGCTGGAGCGGGTCTCGCCGCGCAGCGTGCCCAGCCCGCATGCGCACTACCTGTGCTGGCGCACCGGCGCCATGGACCGGTGGGAGTGCGCCGCGTTCGCGGAGTGGCTGCGAAGGAGCCTGGCCTGAGCGGGGTCGCGCGAGTGCTGCTGTCGGCGGTGCTGGCGCTGTGCCTGATGGCGCCGGCCGCGCAGGCCGCCGACGTGACGCGCCAGGCGTATGCGGCGATGGATGCGTCCGGCACGCTCGGCATAGCGCAGGTCGACGCCGGTGCGCTCGCCCTGGAGCCGCTCGAGCCCCGCTCGTTCGCCCTCGGCAGCGGCGCGCTGTGGGTGCGCCTGCAACTCGCGCCGCTCGACCCCGCGAAGACCTGGTACCTGCGCCTGTCGGGCTCCACCGTCGTCGACCGCGCCACCCTGTTCACGCGCGACGCCGCCGGCAGGTGGCAGGAACAGCGGGCGGGTGACCACATCCCCGTCGCGCAGTGGGCCCATCCCGCGCCCACGCCGCTCTTCACGGTGCCCGCCACCGGTGGCACGGCCTGGCTGCGCGTCCAGAACCACCCCGCGCCGGTCAGCCCGTTCCTTCAGCTGATGGACCAGGGCGAGTTGCAACGGGCGCAGAGCTGGAGTTTCCTCGGCATCGGCATGTACCTCGGCTTCGGGCTGCTGGTGCTCATCGTCGGATTGATCCACGGGCACCTGTACCGCGAGCGCGTGTTCCACTCCTACTGCGCGTACGTGTTCGCGATGCTGATGTTCCAGCTGGCGTACACCGGGATGGGAGGCCTCTTCCTGTGGCCGCAGTGGGCGCGGTGGAACGACACGGCGCCTGCGCTCTTCATGTTCGCCATGGTGGCGGCGGGCATCTGGAACATCCGTGAAGGCGTGGCCCTGCAAAGGCACAGCCGGGCGCTGGACCGTTTCACGCTCGGGTTCTCGGCAGCGGGGGTGCTGTTCGGGCTCACGTACTCGCTGCTGCTGTCGCGCCCGGCGTTCGCGCTGCTGAACCTGTACGGCCTCGCATCGGTCGTCCTGAGCATCGGCCTGTGCCTGTGGACCTGGCGCCGCGGCGAGCGCTATTCGGGCTGGCTGTTCCTCGGCTTCCTGCCCGTGCACCTGGCCTACCCCTTTCCCGCGTTGCGCGCGGCCGGCGTCATCGGCGACAGCTGGGCGACGCAGTACGCGCTGCTGATCGGCTCGGCGATCGAGATTCCCTTGCTGCTCTACATCCTGCATGCCCGCGCGAAGGACTTCAGCGAGAACCGCGCCCGGCTGCGCGCCGAGGGCCCGCAGCCGGCCGACGGCCGCGTGGCGCTGGCACAGCACATCGTCGCGCGCGGGCTCGAACCCGTGCGCGGCACCGACGCCGGTCTGCCGCTCGAATTCCGCGTCGTCACCGCGTGGCTGCCCGACGTCGCGGCGCCTGCAGCATCCCGGCAGGGCGGACTGGACGAGCAAGGCGTGCTCGAACGGCTGGGCGCCGCGCTCGACCAGCTCGGGCGCGAACCGCGCCGCGTGCTGCTGCACCTGGAGGCCCCCGCCGGCTGAATTCACGGCCCGGCCGAAAATTCTTCAGCGGCCGGCCGCGCACGGGCGACTACAGTGGTGCCATGAACGCCCCGCTCGATCCCGCCGCGGCTCGCCGCGCGGAACGCCAGTCCCAGGTCGTGGCTGCGTTGAAGCCCTTGCTGCCGCCCGAAGCCCTGCTCTGGAACGCCGAGACCACCACGCCCTACGAATGCGATGGCCTCACCGCCTATCGGCAGCGGCCGCTGGTGGTCGCGCTGCCGGAGACCGAGGCGCAGGTGCAGGCGGTGCTGCGCGCCTGTCGCGATGCCGATGTCCCGGTGGTTGCCCGCGGCGCTGGCACCAGCCTGTCGGGCGGGGCGATGCCGCACGGCGCCGGCATCGTGCTGTCGCTCGCGAAGTTCAACCGGATCGTCGCGCTCGACCCGATCGCGCGCACCGCACGCGTGCAGCCCGGCGTGCGCAACCTCGCGATCTCCGAGGCCGCCGCGCCGCACGGGCTGTATTACGCGCCCGATCCGTCGTCGCAGATCGCCTGCACGATCGGCGGCAACGTCGCCGAGAACTCCGGCGGCGTCCATTGCCTGAAGTACGGGCTGACGGTCCACAACGTGCTGCGGATCCGGGCCGTGACGATCGACGGGGACGTGTTCGAGGCGGGTGGCGACGCGCTCGATTCGCCGGGACTCGATCTGCTGGCGCTGCTGATCGGCTCCGAGGGCATGCTCGCCGTCGTCACCGAGGTCACCGTAAAGCTCGTGCCGCGGCCTCAGCTCGCACGCGTGGTGATGGCGTCGTTCGACGACGTCGTCAACGCCGGCAATGCGGTCGCCGACATCATTGCCGCCGGCATCATTCCGGCAGGGCTGGAGATGATGGATCGCAAGGCGACCGCCGCGGTCGAACCGTTCGTCAATGCCGGCTACGACCTCGCAGCCGAGGCGATCCTGCTGGCCGAGTCCGACGGCACGCCCGAGGAAGTCGAAGACGAGATCGCGCGGATGCAGGCGGTGCTGCGCTCCGCCGGCGCGACGGCGATCGCGGTGTCGACCTCCGAAGCCGAGCGGCTGCGCTTCTGGTCGGGCCGCAAGAACGCGTTTCCCGCGGCCGGCCGCGTGTCGCCCGACTACTACTGCATGGACGGCACGATTCCGCGCAAGAACCTCGGCCGGATGCTGGCGGCGATCGCGCAGATGGAGGACCGGTACGGGCTGCGCTGCATGAACGTGTTCCATGCCGGCGACGGCAACCTGCATCCGCTGATCCTGTTCGACGCGAACCTGCCCGGCGAATGGGACCGCGCCGATCGCTTCGGCGCCGAGATCCTGGAGCTGTGCGTCGAGCTCGGCGGCACCGTCACCGGTGAGCACGGCGTGGGCATCGAGAAGATCAATTCGATGTGCGTGCAGTTCTCCGACGCCGAGCGCAACGCATTCTTCGCAGTCAAGCACGCGTTCGATCCGCCCGGGCTGCTGAACCCGGGCAAGGCGATCCCGACGCTTGCGCGCTGCGCCGAATACGGAAAGATGCACGTGCATGCGGGCCAGCTGCGCTTCCCCGAGCTGCCGCGCTTCTGAGCGTCCCGGTGCCTGACGTGTCACTGCCCGCCGCTTCGGAATCGCTGGTCCTCGGCACGGCCGCGGCCACGCTCGCCGAGCTGCGCGATCGTATCCGCGAGGCCGATTCGCGCCGCACGCCGCTGCGGCTGCTCGGCGGCGGCACCAAGGATTTCTACGGCCAGCAGCTCGACGGCGAGCCGCTGTCGACGCGGAAGCTGGCCGGCATCGTCAGCTACGAGCCGACCGAGCTGGTCGTCACGGTGCTCGCCGGCACGCCGCTGGCCGAGCTCGAAGCGGCGCTCGCCGAACGGCGGCAGTTCCTCGCGTTCGAGCCGCCGCATTTCGGCGCCGGCGCGACCGTCGGCGGCATGATCGCCTGCGGTCTGTCCGGCCCGCGGCGCGCGAGCGCCGGCGCCGCGCGCGATTTCGTGCTCGGCGCCGCGATGCTCGACCATCGCGGCGAGCTGCTGCGCTTCGGCGGTCAGGTGATGAAGAACGTCGCGGGCTACGACGTGTCGCGGCTGCTGTGCGGCTCGCTCGGCATCCTCGGGCTCGTCGTCGAGGTGTCGCTGAAAGTGCTGCCGGTGCCCGCTCAGGAGGCGACGCTGCGGCTGTCGCTGTCGGGGCCCGACGCGCTCGATCGCTTCAATCGCTGGGCGGGTCAGCCGTTGCCGATCAGCGCGACCCGGCATGCCGGCAACGAGGCGTGGGTGCGGCTGTCGGGCGCGCCGGCCGCGGTCGAAGCGGCGGTCGCGCGCATCGGCGGCGAGCGCGTCGATGCCGGCGCCGCCGCCTCCGGCTGGGCGGCGCTGCGCGAGCACCGCGATCCGTTCTTCGATCGCACCGCCACCGATGCGCCGCTGTGGCGGCTGTCGGTGCCGTCGGCATCGCCGCCGCTCGCGTTGCCGGGCGCGCAGCTGATCGAATGGGGCGGCGCGCTGCGGTGGCTGCGCAGCGATGCCGATGCCGCGGCGATCCGCGATGCGGCCGCTGCCGCGGGCGGCACTGCGACGCTGTTTCGCGGCGGCGACAAGCGCGCCGGCGCGTTCTCGCCGCTGCCCGACACGATCCTGCGACTGCACCGGAATCTGAAGCGGCAGTTCGATCCAAACGGCATCTTCAATCCCGGCCGGATGTACGCCGGGCTGTGAGGCCGCACTTGCACAACGAATCCGGCGCGAACGCCGGCGCCTGACACGTCGATGGAAACGCATCTCGCCGACTGGCTCAAGGGAACGTCGCACGGCAACGAGGCCGAGGCGATCCTGCGCAGCTGCGTGCACTGCGGCTTTTGCACCGCGACCTGCCCGACCTATCAGCTGCTGGGCGACGAGCTCGACGGGCCGCGCGGGCGCATCTACCTGATGAAGCAGGTGATGGAGGGCGCGGAACCGTCGATGTCGACGATGACGCACCTGGACCGCTGCCTGACCTGCCTGAACTGCGAAACGACGTGCCCGTCGGGCGTGCGCTACGGGCGGCTGGTCGACATCGGCCGCGGCATCGTCGAATCGAAGGTGCGCCGGCCGCTGGCGCAGCGGATGCTGCGGCAGGCGCTGAAGGAGGGGCTGACGCGGCGCTGGCTGTTCGATCCGGCAATGCGGATCGGCAAGCGGATGCGCGGTTTGCTGCCGGGCGCGTTGCGCAGCAAGGTGCCGCCGCGGCGCGACCCGGGCGCGTGGCCCGCGCGCACGCACGAGCGCAAGGTGCTGCTGCTCAACGGCTGCGTGCAGCCGGCGATGATGCCGAACATCGACGCGGCGACTGCGCGGGTGCTCGATCGGCTGGGCGTGCAGGCGATCGTCGATCGGAGCTCCGGCTGTTGCGGCGCGATCCGCCATCACTTGAACGACCACGACGGCGCGCTCGCCGATGCGCGGCGCAACATCGATGCGTGGTGGCCGCGGCTGCAATCGGGCGTCGAGGCGATCGTCATCAACGCGTCGGGCTGCGGCGCGATGGTCAAGTCCTACGGCCAGCTGCTGCGCGAAGATCCGGCGTACGCCGCCAAGGCGGCGGCGGTGTCGAAAGCGACGGTCGACATCGCCGAGTGGCTGCCGTCGCGCATCGAGGCGCTGAAGCCGCGGCTGCGATCGCCGGCGGCCAATGCGCCTCGAGTCGCGTTCCACGCGCCGTGCACGCTGCAGCATGGGCAGCAGGTGCGTGGCATGGTCGAGCGGCTGCTGGCGGATCTGGGCGTCGCGCTGACGCCGGTGCCCGATTCGCACCTGTGCTGCGGCTCGGCCGGCACCTATTCGGTGTTGCAGCCCGAGCTTGCATTCCCGCTGCGAGACCGCAAGCTCTCGGCGCTGCAGTCGGGCGCGCCGCAGCGGATCCTGTCGGCGAACATCGGCTGCATCACGCACCTGCAGTCGGGGACCGAGACGCCGGTGCAGCACTGGATCGAGTGGCTGGACGAGGCGACGAACCGAGCGCCAGCGGGTGCGAACAGCGACCGGGCGGCGACATGATGGCCAGCGGATGGCTTGCCGCGTCGGTCGTTGTCATTTCGGACTAAGTGCTAGCGAGATGCGCGAGATCGCCTGCCCGCAGTGACGGCCAAGAGTGCGGCACCAGCATTCAATGCGCGACCGGCGTCGGCACGTGGCTCGCCAGCCGCCACATCACCCAATCCTCGCGAAACGGCAGCCGCGGCTGCACGAACACCGTCATCTGCTCGAACCACTGGCCGCGCCACTCGCGCTGCACCCAGCGGTTGACTGCCGGCGCATACCAGATCGTGTCCCAGCGCTGCGATGCGGTGCGAAACGGATCCGGATGCTTGAACCAGATCAGTCGCTCGACGCGCAGGCATTCGAAGCTGCCGGCCGGCACCGTCACGCGCTCCCAGCCGCGGGCGCGCAGATCCTGGCGCCAGCCGAAGCTGCCGGTGACCGTCGGGGTCCGGTACGTGGTCGTCGAGACGACGGTGCGGTCGACGGCGTCCGGCGGCGGCAGCAGCGGCATCGGTTCGGCGAAGTCGAGCACGAAGTCGTAGGTGTGGTCGATCGTGACGTTCCAGGCGCCGCGGTAGCGCTCTTCGCGTGGCGCTGGCTGGCGGTCGCTGGTGATCCTGACGACGATCTCGGGCGCGACTGCGACCACGTCGTGCGCGACCGTGTCGACCTGCTCGCCGTTGTAGCGGTTGATCGCGTCGTAGGTCCAGCGGTCGCCGATCCGCACGACCGGGGCGGGCGGCGCGGCGATCGGCTCGCGCGTGCCGGGGGCGGCGCAGGCGGCCGGCAACGCAGCGAGCGAGAGCACGAGACGGCGCCGGGAGTTCGAGCGGGACGTCATGCGAGCGGGGCGAAGCCGCGAGAGTTGGTTCAGCGGTCGGTCGGACCGCCGGCGCCGGAATTACGTCGCCGCCGGCGTGTAACCGGTCAGCTGCCATAGCAGCCAGTCCTCGCGGTGCAGCCACCGGAAGCGCTGGATCATCGGCTCCTCGATGAACTCTCCGCTCCACTCGCGGGCGACCCATCGGTTGACTGCGGGCGCGTACCACAGCGTTTCCCAGCGCTCGGAGCGGATCCGGTAAAGCCCGGGGTGATCGAACCACATCCGCCGCGTGACGCGCAGCGCATCGAACGTGCCAGCCGGAACCGTCACGCGCTCCCAACCGCGGCTGCGAAGCGTCTGCGACCAGCGAAACCGCAGCCCCGGGTAGTCCGGATTCGTCCAGTACGTCGAGTCGATTGCGCGCGCACCCGGATCCCCGGTGGGCGGCAGCAGCGGCATCGGTTCGGCGAAATGGATCGGCATGTCGTAGGTCGCATCGACGACCGCGTTCCACGGCCCGGCGTAGCGCTCGACGCGGGAGCCGTAGTACGGATCCTCGATTCGCACGACGATGTGCGCGCCGACCTCGGTCACGGTGTGCACCGCCTGGGTCCGCGGCTCGCGCATGAATTGGTTGATGCCGGCGTAGGTCCAGCGGTCGCCGGCGCGCACGGTCGGCGGCGGCAGCGTCCGGGCGGGCAGCGGCTCCGAAGGCAGGCGCACCGCACACGCAGCAGGCAGCGCAGCCAGCGCGATCGACAGGCGCCGGCGCATCGTATCGGTCGTTTTCATTGCGGGTCGGGGCGGTCGTCCTCGAGCCCGGGTCGGGCAGGGGAGCGGAGCCGCAGGGTGGCGATTCGCGTTGGTCAGCTCGGCATCGGGCGGCCGTCGTTCAGGCGCAGCAGCCCCTTGATCATCCGGTAAAGGTACCAGACGAACGGCAGCACGAACAGGAACGACAGCAACCCGAGCGTGACCGCCGTCAGCAGCAGGTTCGGGATGAACAGCACGACGACCCAGAACAGCGTCCACCAGAACGTGCGGATCATCCAGTTCATGTGGCTCTCGTAGATCGTGCCGCGGGCGTCGTCGCGCTTGATGTAGTTGATGATCAGCGCGACCACCGACAGGATGCCCATCGACAGCAGCAGCCCCGCGATGTGCAGCACGTAGTCGATCAGCGTGATGCGCCGCAGCGCGGCGTCGTCGGGGCGGCGGTCGTAGTCGGCGCGTTGGATCGGCTCGAGATCGGGCGGCATCGGCGGGCGCTCCGGCGCAGGCTACTCGACCGCCTTCAGCATGTCCTCGACCACCTTCTTCGCGTCGCCGAACACCATCATCGTCTTGTCCATGTAGAACAGCTCGTTGTCCAGTCCGGCATAGCCGGCCGCCATCGAGCGCTTGTTGACGATGATAGTGCGCGCCTTGTACGCCTCCAGGATGGGCATGCCGGCGATCGGGGATTTCGGGTCGGTCTTCGCCGCCGGGTTGACGACGTCGTTGGCGCCCAGCACCAGCACCACGTCGGTCTGGCCGAACTCGTTGTTGATGTCGTCCATCTCGAACACCTGGTCGTAGGGCACTTCGGCCTCGGCCAGCAGCACGTTCATGTGGCCAGGCATCCTGCCGGCCACCGGGTGGATCGCATATTTGACGGTGACGCCTTTCTGCGACAGCAGCTCGGCCAGTTCCTTCAGCGCATGCTGCGCGCGCGCGACCGCCAGCCCGTAGCCGGGAACGATCACCACCGATTCGGCGTTGCCCATCAGGAACGCCGCGTCCTCGGGCGAACCGGACTTCACGTTGCGCTGGGCGCCGCCGACGGCGGTCGTCGCGCCGCCCTCGCCGCCGAAGCCGCCGAGGATCACGTTGAAGAACGACCGGTTCATCGCCCGGCACATGATGTAGGACAGGATCGCGCCGGAGGAGCCGACCAGGCTGCCGGCGACGATCAGCATGCTGTTGTTCAGCGAGAAACCGATGCCGGCGGCCGCCCAGCCCGAATAGCTGTTCAGCATCGACACCACCACCGGCATGTCGGCGCCGCCGATCGGGATGATGATCAGCACGCCGAGCACGAATGCGATCGCGGTCATGATCACGAACGGCGTCCACTGCTGCGTGGCCGCGAACCAGATGCCGGCGGCGATCATCACGACCGCCAGCAGCAGGTTCAGCAGATGCTGGCCGGAGAAAACGACCGGCGCGCCCTGGAACAGCCGGAACTTGTAGCGGCCCGACAACTTGCCGAACGCGATCACCGAGCCCGAGAACGTGATCGCGCCGACGAACGTGCCGATGAACAGCTCGATGCGGTTGCCCACGGGAATCGGCTCGCCCTTGCCGACGATGTTGAACGCCCAGGGCTCGGCGACGGCGGCGATCGCGATGAACACGGCGGCCAGGCCGACCAT
>DATLGW010000740.1:0-6468 GCA_035540315.1 Burkholderiaceae bacterium
GTACGGACACCAGGCGCGGTCGACGTACGGCATCTGGTGGAACAGGTATTTCGCGGCGACCGCGGCCTGGGCGCCCGCCGTGACCGTTGCCAGCAGCGGCAGCCACGGATGGCGCCGGGCCCGGTGCGCCGGCCCGGTCGACGCCAGCACGATGTTGACCGAGTGCGCGACCAGATTGATCGGACTGTCGGGGCCGCCGTAGCTGAACGCCTCGTCGGAGGTGTTGACCTTGCGGGTCTTCCAGTGGATCCGTCCGCTGCGCGGCTCCGGAAGATTGCGCACCAGCCCGGTCTGCAGCAGCGTCGTCAGCGCCATCATCGCGATGCCGACCAGGTTGGTCGCGACCTGGGCGCGCCGGTAACGGATCTGCGGCGAGTCGTCCTCACGCAGCGCGTCGCGAAGCTGCGCCGGCGTGTGCCCCAGAACGCGGGTGATCGTGACCATCGACAGCTCCGGGCGAGTCGTTTCGATTCTCCGAAAGCAGCACCTTTCGTGCCAGTGAGGCCCCCCGCCCGGACGGGCGAGCCCGCGGGGCCGAACGCGCGCGCGCCCGGGCGCGCGGGGGCGGCAACGCGCCCGACCGCCGTCAATAGGCGGCTGCCCGCGCGGGGATCGCGTCGCGCGCGGGCGGCGCCGCGCCGGCGGCGTCGAGCGACTCGCGCAGCCGCCGCCACGGCTCGTCCTCGAGCATCAGAATGCGCCGGTCGACCTGGCGGATGTCGCGCAGCCCGCAAAACGCCATCGTCGTGTCGAGCTCGCGATGGATCAGCTCGAGCACCTTCGAAACGCCGGCCTCGCCCATTGCGCCGAGCCCGTACAGGAACGCCCTGCCGATCATCGTCGCCTTCGCGCCGAGCGCCACCGACTTCAGCACGTCCTGGCCCGAGCGGATTCCGCCGTCGAGCCAGACCTCGATGTCGCGGCCGACCGCATCGGCGATCTCCGGCAGCATCGCAATCGACGACAGCGCCCCATCGAGCTGCCGCCCGCCATGGTTCGACACGATCAGCGCATCGGCGCCGCTGTCGCGGGCATGGCGCGCGTCCTGCACGTCGAGGATGCCCTTGAGCACCAGCTTGCCGCCCCAGCGCCGCTTGATCCATTCGACGTCGTTCCAGTTCAGCGCCGGATCGAACTGCTGCGCAGTCCACGACGACAGCGACGACATGTCGGCGACGCCGGTCGCGTGGCCGACGACGTTGCCGAACGTGCGCCGCTTCGTGCCCAGCATCCGCAGGCACCAGCGCGGCTTCGTCAGCAGGTTCAGCAGCACCGGCAGCGTCGGCTTCGGCGGCACCGACAACCCGTTCTTGATGTCCTTGTGGCGCTGTCCGAGGATCTGCAGATCGAGCGTCAGCACCAGCGCCGAGCAGCGGGCCGCCTTCGCGCGATCGATCAGCCGCTCGATGAAATCGCGGTCGCGCATCACGTACAGCTGGAACCAGAACGGCTTGTCGGTCGCTGCGGCAACGTCCTCGATCGAGCAGATGCTCATCGTCGACAGCGTGAACGGCACGCCGAACGCAGCGGCCGCACGCGCCGCCAGGATCTCGCCGTCGGCATGCTGCATGCCGGTCAGTCCGGTCGGCGCCAGCGCGACCGGCATCGCGACGTCCTCCCCGAGCATCGTCGTGCGCACGCTGCGGTTCTCCAGGTTCACCGCAACCCGCTGGCGCAGCTTGATCCGGCGGAAGTCGTCCTCGTTCGCGCGGTACGTGCTCTCGGTCCACGAGCCCGAATCGCAGTAGTCGACGAACATCCGCGGCACGCGCTTGCGGTACAGGCGATGCAGGTCCTCGACGTGGGTGATCGGCGTCATCGATTCGCTTCCGGCTCGGTCGGTAAATTTCGAGTCGGGATGATTATGCCGCCATTCCGGCGGCCTGCTTGCGCCTGCGCCGCGAGCCGCTACCAGCGCAGCAGCCGCGGCCCGAGCAACGCGCCGACCGCGGTCGTCAGCGCAATGCCGAGCACGTACCAGACCGCGAGGAACGGCGCCGCGAGCTCCGGACAGTGCAACGCATAGACGGTCGCGCCGATCGACCCCGCCAGCAGCCCGGCGACCGCGCCCGCGATCCTCAGACGCGTCGGCGCCAGCCCGCGCAGCGCCCAGAACGACGCGGCGAACGCGGGCACCGACAGCAACGCGATGTTCCACGGGCATTCGCGCCACGTCTGGCCCAGGACCAGCGCCATCCGCTCGCCGGGCTCGGCCTGGATCAGCACCAGCACCGCCCCGAGCCACAGCAGCGCGATCGGCGCGGCGACGAGCCAGCCGGCAATGCCGGTCCGGGCGCCGGGGCGCCCGAGCCGCGCGGCCGCGATCACGCCCGCCGCGGCCAGCACGATGCCGAAGCCGAGCTTGACCCAGAACATCGGGACCGACGCCGCCTGCGCCAGGTCCGGGCGAACGCCGAGAAAGATCGCCATCAGCAGCATGCCGCCGAAAGCGGCCCAGCCGAGCGCGGTCGCAAACCGGCGCAGATACGCGCGCGAGTCGACCGCCGTGGGGCCGGCGGCCAGCATCGCGATCAGTTCGTCGGTCTTCATCGGCTGTTTCTCACTTTCGACGCCAGCGCCTTCAGGCCTCGATGCACGCCCACCTTGACTGCCGACACCGACATGCCTGCCTTGCTTGCCGCCTCGATCACCGACAGGCCCTCGAGCTTCACATAGACGATCGGCAGGCGCTGTCGATCCGGCAGCTGGTGCAACAGCGTCGCCAGGTCGCGCTGCGCATCGGCCGCCTCGACCTCGTCGCGCGCGAACAGCTCGGCTTCGTCGTCCAGCGGATCGGTCAGCATGTCGGTGCGTGACCGCCGCCGCAGGAAGTCGATCAGCTTGTAGCGCGCAATCGCATGCGCCCACGCCGTCACCGGCTGATCCGGCAGGTAGGTGTGCCGCTGATTGTGCACCGCGAGCAACGTTTCTTGCAGCAGATCCTCCACTTCATCGGGCAGCCGGGTCAAGCGCCTGCGAAGGAATGCCCGCATCCTGCCGCTCAGCTCGGTCAGGAAGCTGCGGTAGGCATCGCCGTCGCCGGCCAGCCCCCGCACGAGCAACTCCCGCAGTCGTTCCTCGTCGATGATCAAGATCACCTCTAGCGAGTTCGTTCGGGCGCCGCATTCGGTTACAACGCGCGCAGCGCGCGGCGCGACTGTAACCCGTCCGCTTGCGCCGACGAACTACCCGGAACCGCAGCCGGCCGGTTGCGGCGCCTTTTCAACGAACCTCAGGAGTCCAATGATGCAGCAGAGCCTGAAACTGTGCGCGGCGGCGCTTGCCGTATCGGCGCTTTCGACCGGCGCCGCGCTGGCCGCCGACGACAAGGCCAAGCAGCAGGCCGCGTCCGGCAAGCCGGCCATGGAGAAGTGCTACGGCGTCGCGCTCGCCGGCAAGAACGACTGCGCCGCCGGGCCCGGGACGACCTGTGCCGGCACCTCGAAGGTCGACTACCAGGGCAACGCATGGAGCCTGGTGCCCAAAGGGACCTGCACGGCGATCAAGACCCCGCGGGGGACGGGTTCGCTCGAGCCGATCAGCAGCTGAGCGGACCGACCGGTCGCGCAAGCGGACGCCGTGATGCCGGATTCGATGTCGGTCGGGCTGAGCCTGAAGCCCGAGCATTTCGAGGCGGCGCTCGCCTGCCGCGCCGAAGGGATCTGGTTCGAGGTCCATGCCGAGAACCATCTGGTCGGCGGCGGGCCGCGGCTCGCATGGCTGCAGGCGATCCGCGACGCGCATCCGGTGAGCCTGCACGGGGTGTCGGCGTCGGTCGGCGGCGATGCGTCGCCCGATCCGGCGCACGTGCGGGCGCTGTCGCGCCTGGTCGACCGGATCGACCCGGCGCTGGTGTCGGAGCACCTGGCCTGGTCGCGCTGGGGCGGCGTCTACGTGCCGGACCTGCTGCCAGTTCCGCGGACCGGAACGACGCTGGCGCGCGTGTGCCGCAACGTCGAGCGCCTGCAGCAGGCGCTGCGCCGCCGCGTGCTGATCGAGAACCCATCGCACTACCTGCGCCGAATCGGCCACGACTGGAGCGAGATCGACTTCCTGTGCGAGATCGCGAAGCGCACCGGCTGCGGGCTGCTGCTCGACGTGACGAACGTCTTCGTCAGCGCGGGAAACCTCGGGTTCTGCGCGCGCGACTACATCGATGCGGTTCCGGGCGATCCGATCGCGCAGGTCCACCTGGCAGGGTACTCGCTCGATCCGCAGCTGCGCGATTCGCTGCGGGTGGATTCGCACGATGCGCCGGCGTCGATCGACGTGCTCGCGCTGTATGCGCGGCTGATCCGGCGCATCGGTCCCCGCCCGACGCTGATCGAGCGCGACGGCAACGTGCCCGCGTTCGAGCAGCTGCTCGCAGAGGCGCGCGCGGTTCGCCGAATCGCGCAGGACGCAACGGGCGCGATGCAGGCCGCCCGGGGAACCGCGTGACGACGCGCAGCCGCGATGCATCGCTGTCGCAGTTCCAGCGGCAGATGCTGCGCGCTGTGCTGTCGCCCGATCCGCCCGCAGCCGGAATCGGCAGCGCCGTCGCTGCGCTGGCGCGCGAGCCCGCATTCGCCGTCTATCGCAACACGGCGATCGCCGGCTGCGTCGAAGCGCTGCGGGCGAATTATCCTGCGGTCGCGCGGCTCGTCGGCGACGCCTGGTTCGCCGCCGCCGCAACCGAATACGTTCGCGAACATCCGCCGCACTGCGCGTCGCTGATGCGCTACGGCGAGCGCTGGCCCGCGTTCCTCGGGCGTTTTCCGGCGATCGCCCGACTGCCGTACCTGCCGGGCGTCGCGTGGATCGACCGCGCATGGACCGACGCGCACCTGGCGAGCGACGCGCAGCCGGCCGATGCGGGATGGCTGCAATCGCTCGACGCATCGCAGCTCGCCGGCCTGACGCTGCGCCCGCACCCGGCGGCGCGCTGGCGCTGGTTCGACGCGCCGGTGCTCGAGATCTGGCGGCGCAATCGGGCCGGCGCGCCTGCGCAGTGCGGCCCGGACGACGCTGCCGCGGAGCCGCTGCGATGGCTTGGCGGCGGCGTGCTCGTCACCCGCCCTGCGCACGAGGTCGTCGTCACCGCGATCGATGCAGCCGGCTGCCGCTTCCTGAACCGCTGCCGCGCCGGGCGCACGCTGCAGCAGGCCGCCGCCGAGGTGCTGGTGCGTCGCCCCGACACCGACCTGGCGGCGGTGATGCGCCGGCTGCTCGTCGCCGGCGCGCTCGCCGCGCCCGATGCTGGCCTGCAATCCAACCGGAGACCGAAATGAACGAGACGATCGCGACGACGAGCGCGAGCGCCGCCGCCCGGCTGCGCTCGCAGTGGAACCGGATCGCCGAGTCGGCCGACACCGTCGTCACCGACGGAATGCTCGCACTGCTCGCGCGGATTTCGATCGCGGCGATCTTCTTTTTCTCCGGCCGCACGAAGGTCGACGGGCTGCTGACGGTCAACGACGGCGCGCTGTTCCTGTTCGAGCACGAGTACCAGGTGCCGCTGCTGCCGCCGGCGCTGGCCGCGCACTTGGCGACGTACGCAGAGCACCTGCTGCCGCTGCTGCTGGTGCTGGGGCTGTTCACGCGCCTGTCGGCGCTCGGACTGCTCGCGATGACCGCGGTGATCCAGTTCTTCGTTTACCCGAGCGCGTGGCCGACGCACCTGTCGTGGGCCGCGCTGCTGCTGCTGCTGATCGCGCGCGGCGCCGGCCCGTGGTCGCTCGACCGGACGCTCGCGATCCGCTGACGCCGCGCCGTGCGACCGCGCGCGGCACCGGGACCGCAGCCGTCAGCCGACGACCTCGCCGCGGCACTCGCCGAAACCGATCCGCGCGAAGCCGTCGCGTTCGCAGTGGGCGCGCAGGATCACCGCATCGCCGTCCTCGACGAACGTGCGCGAATCGCGGTCGTCGAGCCGCAGCGGCTGCTTGCCTCCCGCCGTCAGCTCGAGCAGCGAGCCCGCTTCGTCGGGCGAAGGCCCGGATTGCGTGCCGGTGCCCAGCAGGTCGCCGGGCCGCAGGTTGCAGCCGTTGCACGTGTGGTGCGCGATCATCTGCCCGACGGTCCAGTACGAGTACCGGAAATTCGAGCGGGACACTCGTACCGGCGCGGCGCCGCGGCCGCGCATCGCCGGGGTCTCGATCAACGTGTCGAGCACGATGTCGAACGACGCCGATGCGCGCGCTTCGCCGAGCTCCAGGTACGGCAGCGGCTGCGGATCGGCGGCATCGCGGCGCCACGCGACGCGATACGGCGCCAGCGCCTCGAGCGTGACGATCCACGGCGAGATCGTGGTCGCGAAGTTCTTCGCGAGAAACGGACCGAGCGGCTGGTATTCCCAGCCCTGGATGTCGCGCGCGCTCCAGTCGTTCAGCAGCACGATGCCGAACGCATGCGACTCGGCTTCGGAGATCGGTATCGGCTCGCCCGATCCGTTGCCGGCGCCGACGAAGACGCCGAGCTCGAGCTCGT
>DATLGW010000741.1:0-1560 GCA_035540315.1 Burkholderiaceae bacterium
GGAAGCGATCGCGAGCATCCGGTCGCTGAGCGAACTCAAGCGGCGCAGGATGTTGCGGCCGACGTACAGCCATGCGATCAGAGCCGAGGTCAGCAGGCTCAGCGAGACCAGCGTCGCCATCGTCCGCGTGCTCGCTTGCTGAACCGACAGCGCATCACGAACCGCATCGCCGACTTCGCTCCGGGCCACCCTGCCGAGCCGGTCGACTTGGGCGCTCAGTTGGTTCGACAGATCGGAAATCGCGGCCAGCGTCTCGCTGCCGGCCCTCTGAAGCGCGATCTCCTGCCGGCGCGCTTCGGCCAGCGCCGACGGGCCGTCGCTGATCCGACGCAGATGACCGACTTGCTCCAGGAACAGCGGCCGCAGGCGCGGGTCGAGCCCGGCAGCCGTCTGCACCAGCTCGCGCAGCGCCAGCCCCAATTGGAACTCCAGCACGTCGATTCGCCGCAATTGCTCCGCCGTCGACACTTCGGCCAGCAGATCCACGGCCGCTCCGACCTGCCGCTGCGCGGACTGCGTGAGCCGCTGCAGCGCGATCAGCGACGGCAGGTTGTGGCCAGCGGGCTCCGCCTCGGGCCACGCCGCCGGTTGCACGTCCTGGGAAGCCCTGACGACTTGGCTGTCGAGCACGTCCAGCCACGGACCCAACAGCCGTTGGATCTCGGCGTTGGTGTCGAACACGCGACGGCGCAGCGCCGCGACACGATCGTTGGTCTCGAGGCGGCGCGCGACCAGGCCGTCGAGCTCTTGCAGACGAGCCGTCAGCGATCCGACCAGCGTGTCGATCGGCGCCAACGGCAGCGCCTGCGGCCCGTCGCTGCGCAACGCGAGCAGCCGCTCGTTCAATTGCGCGACCTCGTACGCCAACGCAGCCTTCAGCTCGTCCCGACGCGCGCGGTCGTTCACCGCGAGCAGCGCGGGTGCCGCGGCGATGATCCGCTCGGCCGACCGCGACAGTTCCAGCGCCGCCACCGTCGGCGGCACGCGCCGATCGATCACATCGAGGCGCTCGCCGACCGCACGGAAGGCGTGTATGCCGGCGGCCGCGGACAGCACCGCGAACAGCGTGATCGACAGCAACGCCAGCAGCAATCGCGCCCGAATCCCCGAACCCCGGGCCGGGCTTTCGGCGGGTCCGTTACCGGTAGCTCTCGATGCAGTCACGGCGCCGGTGGCAGATCCAGGCTGGAGGCCTATCATAGGATAGGACGGCGCGTTCGCCGCGGCCACGGAGTATCGCGATGAAGCGCAGGAATGTGCTGACCGGCGCCGGACTGGCCGCCGGTACGCTGGCAGGCTGGGGGACTCGGGCGCTCGCCCGCGGGACTCGGCAGCTGACGATGGTCACCGACTGGCCCGACGGCCCCGGGATGCTGCCCAGCGCGCGGCGCCTGGCCCGCACGATCGAACAAGCCTCCGACGGCAGGATCCGGATCGACGTCACGGCGTCGGGTGCCGTCGTGCGGCCGTTCGAGACGTTCGACGCGGTGCAGTCGGGAATCGCCGATCTGTTCCACTCGCACATCGGGTACTTCCAGAAGAAGTCGCAGGCTTTCCATC
>DATLGW010000742.1:0-3743 GCA_035540315.1 Burkholderiaceae bacterium
CGTTCTGGCCGCCGGCGCCCTGCGCACGGATCGCGGTGAGCTCGACCTCGTCGTCGCGCAGCTCGATCATCGGCACGCCCGGCGAGGCCCCGGTCAGCGCCGCGCCGCCTGCTGGGCGCGCAGCTTCGCGGCGATCATGTCGGGGTGCGTCACGTGCAGCAGGTCGGCGATCTTGCGCACCAGGTGCCGCTCGTGCGCGTTGATGTCCGCATCGGCCAGCGCGACCTGCCACATCAGCTCGATCACGCGAATCTTCTGCGGCTGCGTGAACTCGCGGTTGATCAGCGACGTGAACTGGTAGTGATCGACTGCCTGGCGGACCTCGTCCTCGGCCAGCGCGATCAGCTGCTCGGCCTCGTGCGCGTCGAGCTCGAACTTGTCGCGCACCGCGCGCAGCACCGCGTCGCGCTCGGGCGCGCTGATCGCGCTGTCGGAGCGGATCGTCTCGATCAGCAGCGCCGCGGTCGCCATCTCGATCGAATGGCGCGCGCGCCGCTCGTCGCCGTCGTCGGGCCCGGCGATGTGTTTCTCGAAGAATTCGCGGATCGCGCTGAGCATCGGATCGTGACGGCAGCGGCGCGCGGCGCCGCTGCCCGAACGCTCAGCCGACGTAGTGCCGGCCGAACGCGCGCTTGACGATGTAGGTGCCGGCCACCAGCGCACCGGCAGCCATCAGCGCGTAACTCGCGGGAATCGACCGGATCGTGTTGCTCGCGATCTCGCCGGCGTGCGGCGCCATCAGCTGCAGTCGCCGGCGCGTCATCTCGGCGCCGAGCTCGGCCATCCGGTCTTCGCCGAGCAGGCTCTCGGCTTCGGGCAGCATTCGCGTCTCCTCGTCGGCGACGTGATGCATGACCTCGCGCATCAGCTCCATCAGCGTCGCATCGAACGCCGGGTCGGTGGGCTCCATCTCGCGCAGGCGGTAGACCAGCCGATGCAGCTCGGCGTGCTCGCTCGCGCTCTTGTCGAGCAGCTCCTTGTCGCTGAGGCTCTCGCGCATCGCCGGATAGAAGATCTCTTCCTCGAGCTTCGCGTGGATGTCCAGCGACAGGCAGATCGCGTTCGCGAGCGCCTTCTTGTCGCGCGGATTGCCGTCGACCTCGTACTGGTGGAACGTCGCCAGCACATGCGTGTGATCGGCCCGGATCATGTCCGAGGCGGAAGGAGACAGGTGCTTGATCATCGTGTTCATCTCGAGCCTCTTTGCGGTGGACCTGAGCGTGGTGCAGATTCCGTGCCTGCGCGGCCGGACCGGCGTCAGCGACCGGCCTGCCGCAGCGGCGGCCGCCGCCCCAGCTCGACGGGCAGCGTGCGCTGCTGGCGCCCGCGCTGGATCTGCGCCGACACGCGCGCGCCCGGCTCCATTTCCAGCGTCGCCGCCAGCAGGTCCTCGGAACTGTTGATCTCGCGCTCGCCCAGCCGTGACAGGATGTCGCCGGGCCGAATCCCGGCGCGCGCCGCCGGCCCGTTCGGCTGCACCGACTGGATCAGCACGCCTGGTTGCTGGCCGCGCGGCAGGTCCTCGGCGGCAACGCCCAGCCAGCCGCGCGCGACCCGGCCGTCGCGGGCGAGGCTTGCGGCGACCTGGCGCGCGAGCTCGACCGGAATCGCCAGCCCGATGCCCTCGAAGCCGCCGCCGCGCGACAGGATCACGGTGTTGATGCCGATCAGCCGGCCCTGCGTGTCGATCAGCGCACCGCCGGAGTTGCCGGGATTGATCGCAGCATCGGTCTGCACGAAGTTCTCGATCGGGTTGATCCCGAGCCGCCGCCGTCCGGTCGCGCTGACGATGCCCTGCGTGACCGTCTGGCCCACGCCGAGCGGGTTGCCGACCGCGAGCACGATGTCCCCGACGGCGATCTGCTTGGTGCTGCCCATCTCGATCGGCCGCAGCTCGGCGTCGGCCACGCGCAGCAGCGCCAGATCGGTCTCCGGGTCGACGCCGACCAGCTTGGCCTCGGTCACCGAACCGTCGGCCAGCGCGATCGCCAGCAGCTGCGAGCCCTGGATCACGTGGTAGTTCGTGACGACGAGGCCGCCGGAATCGATGACGACCCCCGACCCCAAGCCCTGAGCGACCCCTTCGACCCGCCCCAGCGGGCCGCGGACGACGCGGCGCGCCGAATAGACGGTGACGACCGACGGCGCGGCGCGCTCGACCGCATGCCGGAAGCTCAGCGTCGCGGCGGTTGACGCCGCGTCGGGACTGGCCGCCGGCGACGGCGCCGGTGCCGGCTGCGCGCCGGGGACGGACGAGGGCGCGGTCGCGGTCGGCGGCGGCTCGGGCGCGCGCTGCGACGCGGCCTGGTAGCCGAGGTAGCCGGCGCCGGCTGCCAGCACGACCTGCGTGATCAGCAACGGGATGGTTCGCATGTCGGAGGAGTCACGGGAGCGCTCGGGTTCAGTGTAGCCTGCTATCCGTACTGCCTGTATCGAACGGTAACAAAAGCGGGTACTTGTAACGGGATGCGGCAGAATCCCGCAGCGTTCGCGTCGGCTCGTGGAAAATCGGAGATACCCGTTTCCTCGTGCATCCGCACCTGCGCATCGTGAAACATCGATCGATCCATCGTCTGGCGATCCTGGTCGGGGCCGCGCTCGCGCTCGCAGCCGTGTCGGTCCCCGGTGAAGCGCAGCCGCGCGGCGGGTTCACGTCCGGCGGCGGCATCAGCAGGTCCACCGGCGGATTCGCAACTTTCGGCGTGCCGGCGCCGCGGGTGCATGCGCCGCCGCGTTTTCATTCGCATCCGGTGCACGTGCATCGGCCGCCTCGCGTGTTCTTCGGTTCGAGCGTGATCATCGGCAGCGGCGTCTATTACGGTCCGTGGTGGTACCGGCCGTGGCCCGCGTATCCGTACTACGGCTGGTACGAGCCGCCGTATCTGCCGCCGCTGGTCACGCTGGAGTCCGGCGTCACGTACATCGAGAAGCCGCGAGACGACGGCGCCCCGGCAGCGGGCGAGCTCGCGCCCGGGTACTGGTATTGGTGCTACGAGCCGCGCGGCTACCATCCCGACGTCAGCGAGTGCCCCGGCGGCTGGCATCCGGTGCCGCCGCGCGCGCAATGACTGGCGACCCACCGGAGCCGAATCGATGACGACACGTGGAGTTGACGCTGCGCGACCGCGCAATGCGGATGCCTCGGACGAAACGCAGTGCCCGGTCCGCGCCCCCCGCTTGCGCCGGCGCGTTTTGTCGGTCGCGCTGGCAGCGTCGCGCAGCCTGCGATCAGCGCGGCCGCTGCCGGCGGGGCCGACGGTGATGACGCTGCCTGGAACCGGCCGCTCGCTCGACCAGTTCCGCTATGACGACAGCGTGTGCCGCCAGTTCGCGTTCGACCAGATCGGCGGCGAGCGCGCCGGCGCGGCCGCGGAGGATGCGACGGCGCGCAGCGCGATCCTGGGCACGGCGCTCGGCGCAGTCGCCGGTGCGGCGATCGGCGGCTCCGATGGCGCTGCAGCCGGCGCCGGCGTGGGCCTGCTCGGCGGCACCGCGATCGGCGCCGGCCGCACGCACGACTCGAGCTGGTCGCTGCAGCGGCGCTACGACCATGCGTACGTGCAATGCATGTATGCAGCGGGGCATCGGGTCCCGGTCGCCGGCCGCTTCACCGGGTCCGGCCGCATCGAACGGCTCGAGCAGGGGCCGTATTCGCCGCCGCCGGCGCCGGGCACGGCCGCGCGGAGCGCGGCGCCGCCGGCGGGATCGACAGTCCAGCCTCCGGCGAGCGCCGCGACGCCGGC
>DATLGW010000743.1:0-3347 GCA_035540315.1 Burkholderiaceae bacterium
GGCGCAGCCGCAGCACGCGCTCGATCCGCGCGCCGCCGGCCCGATCCGGCAGCGTCGACAGCAGCCGCATGCCGCAGCGTGCGCCGAGGTCGAGCCGCTGCGGCGCTTCGCTGACGTTCAGCGCGACCTGCACTCGGCGCATCGAATCGCTGCGCTCGTACGACAGCACGTCGCCGCCGACCGCGATCGAGCCGATCGCGCCGACCGCCAGCGCCGGCATCGACCGGCGCAGCCGCAGCAATGCGCGATACAGCGACAACATCGACGCGAGATCGCGCGCCTGCGCGGCGACGTTGCGCGTGGGCCAGTCGGCGTTCAGCGGCAGCCACGGCGCTGCGCTGCTGAAGCCGGCATGAACGTCATCGCTCCAGGGCATCGGCGTGCGCACCGGGTCGCGCCCGAGCCCCAGTCCCGGCAGGTTGCGCTCCCACGGATCCTGCACGCGATCCGGCGCGATCGGCACGTCGTGCAGCCCGATCTCCTCGCCCTGATAGATCGTCGGCGTGCCGCGCAGCGTCAGCAGCAGCATTGCCGCCACGCGCGCCTGCGGCTCGCCGATGCGGCTGGCGACCCGCGAGCGGTCGTGGTTGCCGAGCACCCAGTTCGGCCAGGCGCCCGCAGGCAGCGCCGCCTCGTAGCGTTCGATCAGGTCGGCGAGCGCCGGCGCCGACCACGGAGTCGAGATCAGGTGGAAATTGAACGGCAGCTGGAACCCGCCGAGATCGGCGCCGTAATACGCCATCAGCCGATCGATCGGCAGGTAGGCCTCGCCGATCGTCACGCGGTCTTCGTACGAATCGGCGACGCGCCGCATCGCGGCGATCGCATCGTGGACCTCGGGCTGATCCATCGTGTAGCGCCGCACGACGCGCCGGGTCGGCGACATCCCTTCGCGCCACTGCGGGTTCTGCGGGTTGTCCAGCGGCGGGTCGGCTTCAATCAGGTGGTGAATCGCGTCGACCCGGAATCCGTCGACGCCGCGGTCGAACCAGAACCGCAGCACCCCGAGCATCGCATCGACGACCTGCGGATTGCGCCAGTTCAGATCCGGCTGCTCTTTCAGGTACGCGTGGTAGTAGTACTGGCCGGTTGCGGCATCGAACGTCCACGCCGGGCCGCCGAACTCGCTTTGCCAGTTCGTCGGCGGCGAGCCGTCGGGCCGCGGATCGCGCCAGACGTACCAGTCGCGGCGGGGGTTGGTCCGCGACGCGCGGCTTTCGACGAACCACGGATGCCGGTCCGACGTGTGGTTCGGCACGTAATCGAGGATCAGCTTCAGCCCGCGCCGATGGACGTCGTCGAGCAACGCGTCGAAGTCGGACAGCGTGCCGAACGTCGGGTCGATCGCGCAGTGATCGGTGACGTCGTAGCCGAAATCGGCCATCGGCGACGGATAGATCGGCGACAGCCACACCGCATCGATGCCCAGTTCGCACAGCGCGTCCAGGCGCTGCGCGATGCCGCGAAGATCGCCGATGCCGTCGCCGTTGGCGTCCTGGAACGAGCGCGGATAGACCTGGTAGACGACGCCGCGCTGCCACCATGCGTGGCCGCCGCGACCCGGCTGCGCGCGCGTCATCCGCGGCGGCGGCGTTCGTTCGCGGCGCCGGTCACGCCGACGCTATCGCGTGGCGCGGCGGTACGCGCGCCGGTCGACCTCGCGGATTTCCGACGACTGCAGCGTGACCCGGTGCCCGCTCGCTTCGTCGTGGAAGCTGACTGCGCCGGTTCGCGTGCGGTCGATCTCGCGCGTGTAGTAGGTCCGGCCGGTGCTCGGGTCGTGGATTGCGTAGTACGTGCTCGCGCAGCCGGACAACAGCGCGAGTCCCACGGCCGCTGCGACGATGATCCTCATCAGGCTCGCTCCGCTGCGAATGGAGCGCGTGCCGAGTCGGCACCGCGCGATATCGCCTGCCATTGTGCCGCCACCAGCGCCGCCGGTTGCGGAATTTCCTCACTGGCCACGGGTCGGGTCGGCGTCGTTCGCTGCCGGGGCGGCGCCGCCGCCGACGGTTTGCGGCGGCAGCTCGAAGAACTCGACCGGAATCCGGTGCAGCACGCGCACCGACACCAGATGGGCCGGGTGCGTGACCACGGCCGGGCAGACCGCGGCCGGTCCGGGCACCGTCTCCCGATAGCTGGCTCGAATGAACGCGGTGCCGAACACCTCGACCCGCTCGATCTGCACCTGGTGGCAGCCGGTCGGCCGCTGCCCGACGAACACCCCCAGCACCATCCGTTGCTGGAAATCGATCGCCGGCGGCGCAGGCGGCGGAACCCGCGGCGCGACGTGCTGGTTCCACAGCGCGACCCAATCGGCCGACGTGCGCACGGTCTCGAGCCGGGGGACGGTGACGCCGGAATGCTGGTGCTGCTCGATCGTCATCGGTTCGAGCACTTCGTGATGGGCTTCGCCGCAGCCGGCGGCGAGCGCGGCGAGCGCCGCGAGCGCCAGCGCCGGCGCGCGCCGCAGCGACCGCCGGGGGATCAGCGCGGCAGCTGCGAGGCGCCCATCAGAAATTCGTCGACCGCGCGCGCGCATTGCCGTCCTTCGCGGATCGCCCAGACGACCAATGATTGCCCACGGCGCATGTCGCCGGCGGCAAAGACCTTCGGCACCGAGGTCCTATAGCTGGCCGAGCCGTCGGTCGGCGCTCGCGCGTTGCCGCGCGGATCGCGATCGACGCCGAACCCCTGCAGCACGGTGGCCACCGGATGCACGAATCCCATCGCGAACAGCACCAGGTCGGCCGGCACCTCGAACTCCGAGCCAGGCACTTCGGCCATCTTCATCTGGCCGCTGGCGGGATCGTGTCGCCACTCGACGCGCGCGCACACGAGCGCGCGCACCCGTCCGGCGCCGTCGTCGCGGAACGCCTTGGTGGTGACGGCCCAGTCGCGCTCGCAGCCTTCCTCCTGCGACGACGACGTGCGCAGCTTCACCGGCCAGTACGGCCAGGTCAGCGCCTTGTTCTCGTGCGCCGGCGGCTGCGGCAGAAGCTCGAACTGCGTGACCGACGCCGCGCCCTGCCGGATGCTGGTGCCGACGCAGTCCGAGCCGGTGTCGCCGCCGCCGATCACGACCACCCGCTTGCCGGCCGCACGGATCTGTCCGGCCACCGTGTCGCCGGCGACCGCCTTGTTCTGCTGCGGCAGGAACTCCATCGCGAAGTGGATGCCGGCCAGTTCGCGCCCCGGCACCGGCAGATCGCGCGGATGCTCGGCGCCGCCGGCGAGCACGACCGCGTCGAACTGCTCGAGCAGTCGCGACGGCGCGATCCGCTCGGCAGCGTCGCTGGCCACGCCGGCCGGCAGCTTCGCGGCGTCGTCCGCGTCTGGCGCGACCA
>DATLGW010000744.1:0-5569 GCA_035540315.1 Burkholderiaceae bacterium
GGAAGTCGACCGGCCAGGCACCCGCGTCGTCGTCGGACGGGGCAGCGCGTACGACCTGTTCCTCACGCGCGCGCTGAAGTCGGCGACGCTGGTGCGCGCGCCGACCTCGCCGGCCGTGGTCGACTTGTTCGTCGCGCAGGACTTCGAGGTCGCCGCAGGCGTAAAGCAGCAGCTCGAGGCCGACGCGCGCCGACTCGGCGGACTGCGGCTGCTGCCGGGCCGATTCATGGTGATCGAGCAGGCGATGGGCGTACCGAAGGGGCACACAGCGGCACAGGCCTGGCTGAGCACGTTCTGCGAGGAGATGAAGGCTTCCGGTTACATAGCCAGCGCGTTGCAGCGGCATGGCGTCGAGGGGGCGGCGGTGGCGCCGCCGCGCGGCGCGGGTTGACGCGACGCATCAGTCGCCGGACCGGACGATCGTGCGGAACGTGATCGAGTAGCGCAGCTGCTTCGTCGGCGAGATCGCGTGCTGCCATTTCCAGCGCGCTTCTCCTCGCATTGCGTAGACCGACCGCGGCTCCAAGGTCAGCGCGATCGCATCGCGGCTGCGGCCCGCTGGCGGCGGATACGGCCGCAGCCGCATCCGGCACGACGATGCGAGCGACACGCCGACGATCTGTCCGAACTGCGGCACGTCGCGGTGCCAGCCCAGCTGCGTTCCGGCCGCATATTCGGCGACCAACGCATGCTCGACCTCGGCCGGCGCGATCCGAGCCCACTCGCACACGCGCTCGCGCAGCGGCAGCAGGAATTCCGGGATCTGCCCGGCCGGCAGCAGCTCGTTGCTCTCGAAGTCGTAACTTGCGCCGTAGCTGATGATCCGCCGCTTCGCCGTGTACTGCTTGTACTGCGCCTCGCGCAGCGGCAGCCGCTGCACCCACGCGATCAGCTCGGCTTCCTGCTGCGGCGTCAGCAGCTCCGGCTGATACGCGAAGCCCGCCGGCAGCCGCGGCTGCGGCGTCAGGCCCGGGAACAGCTCGGCCTGTCGCATCGCCAGGGGTGCCGCTGCACCGCCGGTCGGCTGCGGCGCACGCAAGGTCGGGCGTCTACGCCGCCCGGACCTCGGCCGGCTGCACGACCTCCTCGGTGGTCGCGCGGCGCAGCTCGCGCCGCTGCGACAGGTCGTACCGTCGGCCCCGATGCAGC
This sequence comes from Burkholderiaceae bacterium, assembly GCA_035540315.1. Classification (GTDB taxonomy): domain Bacteria; phylum Pseudomonadota; class Gammaproteobacteria; order Burkholderiales; family Burkholderiaceae_E; genus DATLGW01. The sequence goes on from DATLGW010000744.1 coordinate 1,150, forward strand.
ACCGCCGTGTTGTCCCACATCACGAGGTCGCCGACCCGCCAGTGGTGGCGGTAGACGAACTCGCGCTGCGTGGCATGCTCGAGCAGGTCCATCAGCAGCATCCGCCCTTCTGCGATCGTCATTCCGACGATCTCGCAGGCATGGATGCCGACGAACAGCAGCTTGCGGCCCGACCCCGGATGCGTCTGGACCAGCGGCCAGGTCGCGGGCGGAATCGCATTGCGTTGCTCGTCGGTGTAGTTCGTGTCGCCGAGCAGGAAACGCGAGTGCAGCGCGTAGTGCACCGCCTTCAGGTTCGCGACCTCGCGCTTCAGATCGTCGGGCAGCGCGTCGTACGCGGCGCGCAGGTCGGCGTATTCGGTCTCGCCGCCGTTCGTCGGAACGACGACCGCCGACAGCATCGAATATTTCGCGCGCGGATTCTGGAACGAGCTGTCGCTGTGCCACAGCTGGTTCGCGATGTTGCTGACGATCTTCGCGTGGTCGCGGGTGGCGACTTCGCCGTCGTACTTGACGTTCGAGATGTCGGCGAGCTCATTGTAATCGAACCGGTGCGGGCCGCTGCGGATCTTGCGCAGACCGACGTCCAGGGGGCCGAACGACTTCGCGAACGCGATCTGCTGATGCTGATCCAGCGGCGTGTCGCGCCAGACCAGCACGGCGTGGCGGTCCATCGCCGCTTCGATGTCGCGTCGCGCCGCATCGTCGAGCGGGCGGCTGATGTCGATGCCGCTCGCCTCGGCAGCGAACAGCGGATGCAGCGGTTTCAGTGTCAGAGCCATGTCCTGCTTCCTCGTTGCCGCGGACCCGCCGCGGTCATTCCAGCTTGATGCCGGCGGCCTTGACCACCTGCGCCCACTTCGCGATCTCTTCCCGGATCAGCGCGTTGTACTGCTCGGGAGTCGAGCCCACCGGCTCCATCCCCAGCTGCGTCATCCGCGCCGACAGCTCCGGCGAGCGGACCGCCTTGCCGATGTCGGCGGCGATCCGCTGGTTCAGCTCGCGCGGCAGGGCGGCGGGGGCGATCACGCCGATGATGCTCATCGCCGAGAAGCCGGGAACGGTCTCGGCGATCAGCGGGATCTCCGGGTGGACGGCAGCCCGCTTCGGGCTCGACAGCGCGAGCACTTTCAGGCGGCCCTGCTGCACGAACGGCATTGCGGAGAACAACACGTCGAACAGCAACGGCACCCGCCCCCCGATCACGTCCTGCTGCGCCGGCGCGCTGCCCTTGTAAGGCACGTGCAGCAGGTCGATGCCGGTCATGTGCTTGAGCATCTCGCCGGCCAGGTGCGTGCCGGTGCCGTTGCCGGGCGTCGCGTAGCTCAGCTTGCCGGGGTTCTTCTTCGCGTAGTCGATCAGCTCCGCGACGTTCGAAGCCGGCACCGACGGATGCGCGAACAACCCGAAATGCGCGAGCGCCAGCTGCGACACGCCGGTCAGATCGCGCAGCGTGTCGTACGGCAGGTTCGGCTGCAGGCTGGGATTGATCATGTGCGCCGATATCGCCATCCCGAGCGTGTGGCCGTCCGGCGGCGATTTCGCGACGAAGTCGGTGCCGATCATCGTGCCGGCGCCGGGCTTGTATTCGACGATCACCGGCTCGCCGCGCCAGTCCTCCTGCAGCTTTTGCGCCAGCAGCCGCGCGACGGTGTCGGTCGGGCCGCCCGGGGGGAACGGCACGATCAGGCGCACCGTCTTCGACGGAAACGCCGGCGCCGACTGGGCGCGGGACGAATGGACCAGCAGCGCCGCCGGCGTGGCGGCCAGCGCCGCGAGCGCGCGGCGTCGAGTGAAGCGAGGCATGAAGTCTCCTTGCGGCGTTCCGGCGCGGCAGTCGAACCGCCGTCGCCGGCCAAGCCTATCACGACCGCAGCCGGCGTTCGCGGCGGTCCGCGACCTACAATAAATCGTCCTGAACCCGGAACCCCGCCGCCGATGAAGCCTCGCGAACCCACCGATGAACGGATCATGGTGTCCGACATCTTCGAGGTCGATCAGTTCGATTCCGGCCATCGCCGCCGCGAGCGCGCCGACCTCGGCACCTGGACCGAGCCGCAGCGGCAGCTGCCGATCCATCACCGGTGCGACGTGCTGGTGGTTGGCGGCGGACCGGCCGGCACCGCGGCCGCGGTCGCCGCGGCGCGGCTGGGCGCCGAGGTCACGCTGCTGGAGCGCTACAACCACCTCGGGGGACTGTCGACCGGCGGGCTGGTGATCTGGATCGACCGGATGACCGACTGGGAGGGCCGGCCCGCGATCCGCGGCTTCGGCGAAGAGCTGATCGAGCGGCTTCCGGCCGACGCGGTCGCCGGGCCGCCGCCGGGCGATTGGGGATCGCGCGATCCGACGCGCGCTGCGCACTGGCAGCAGCGCACCGCCGCGTTCCACGGGATCGTCACCTGGTCGCCGACGGTGGATCCCGAGCGGCTGAAGCTCGAGAGCCAGCGGGTCGTGCTCGAGCACAACGTGCGTCTCGTCTACCACGGGTGGGCATGCGCGCCGATCATCGAGGACGGCGCGGTGCGCGGCGCGATCTTTGAGAGCAAGGAAGGCCGGCAGGTGATCCGCGCCGGAGTCGTCGTCGATGCGACCGGCGACGGCGACCTGTTCGCCCGCGCCGGCGCCGAGTTCGAAGCCGACATCGAGCAAGGCGACATCCACCACTGCATGAACACGGCCTGGATGTTCGGCGGCGTCGACATGACCCGCTGGATCGAGTTCCGCGCCGGCCAGCCCGAACAGTTCTCGCAATTCATGGCGCGCGGGCGCGAGCAGCTCGGGCTGTTCGAGCGCCCGTTCGTGTCGTGGCGAAACGACGTGGCGCTGTTCATGGGGCCGCGGCAGTCGGGCTTCTCGGGGCTGGATGCCGAGGACCTGACCGACGTCGACGTGCGCTCGCACGAGCTGATGGCCCGGCACCTCGACTTCTACCGCGAGCACGCGCCCGGCTTCGAGAACGCGTTCCTGATGCTGAGCGCGCCGCAGATCGGCGTGCGCCACACGCGCCGGCTCGCCGGCGTCTCGCGGGTGGCGCGCGCGCAGTGGGCGAGCGGCGAGGCGCTGGCCGACGAGATCGGCATCACGCCGTCGGTGTCGCCGAAGTTTCCGAACATCTCGATCCCGTACGGCAGCCTGGTGCCGGTGCGGCTCGACGGGCTGCTCGCCCCCGGGCGGCATGTCGCCTGCGACGCGAATTCGCACGGGTTCATGCGCGAGATTCCGCAATGCTGGGTCACCGGGCAGGCGGCCGGCGCAGCGGCCGCGCTGGCGGTCCGCGACCGGGTCGAGCCGCGGGCGGTCGACGTCGATGCGCTGCAGTCGGCGTTGCTGCGCCAGGGCGTGCTGCTGCGCAGCCGGTCGGCCCGCGCGCAGCAGGCGCTCGCCGGCGCCGCGGGCTGAATCAGCGCGCCGGCTGTGGACTCGGCCGCGCCCGCGCCGCCGCGATCCGATATCCGGTCCGGGCTGGTTGCCGGCTGGGTCGCATTCTGGCTGCTGATGATCGGCTTGGCGGTGCTGGAGTACCTGCGCCACGGCGGGCGCGATCTGTGGCGCCCGTTGCTGGCCGAGGGCACGGCGTTCGCAATTGCCTCGGGGATCGCGCTGCTGCACTGGCGGCTCGTCGCGCGGCTCGATCCGCTGCTCGGATCCCCGTGGCGCTGGTTCGCGCGGGTGCTGCCGTTCACGCCGCTGGTGGCATTCGGATTCGTCGTCGCGCTGTACGGGCTGCGCTACGTGCTGCATTGGCTGTTCGGTCTGACGTACCGGCACGAACCGTGGGCGCAGGTCCTGGTGCACGAAATGCTGAAGTTCTCGCTGTTCTTCGTGCTGTTCACGGCGGTCGTGTTCGGGATCCGGTCCTATCTGGCGTGGGCCGCGGCACGGATTGCCGCCGAACGCGAGCGGGCTCTGGCGCGGCAGGCGCAGCTGCTGCAGCTGACGCAGCAGCTCCAGCCGCATTTCCTGTTCAACGCGCTGAACACGATTTCGTCGCTGATCCACACCGACCCGGAGCGGGCCGACTCGTTGCTGAACCGACTGGCCGCGTTGCTGCGCGCGGCGACGGACCTGTCGCAGCGGCCGCAGCAGCCGCTGGCCGACGAGATCGCGCTGCTTCGCGCCTATGCGGCGATCATGGTCGAGCGCTTCGGCGATCGCGTCCGGCTCGAGTGGGACATCGACGAGCGCGCTGCCGGCTGCATGGTTCCGACGCTGTGCCTGCAGCCGTTGCTCGAGAACGCGTTTTGTCACGCGGTCGAAAAGCGCAGGGAACCGACGCAAGTCCGCGTGTGCGCCCGATTGCAGGCGGGCCGGCTGCAGCTGGAGGTCGCCGACGACGGCGGACAACTGCCGGCGCGGCCGCAGTACGGCGTGGGTCTGCGCAACCTGCAGCAACGGTTGCAGGCGATGCACGGGGCCG
>DATLGW010000745.1:0-5013 GCA_035540315.1 Burkholderiaceae bacterium
GATGTGCGCCTCGAAATAGGCATCGAACGCCGGCGCGGCGTCGGTGCCGTCGAAACCGATCCGCGCCAGCTCGTCGCCGACGCTCGCGCCGTCGGCGTCGCGCTGGGCGCGGCAGTGCTCGGCGCTGAACGCGCCGCAGTACACGCCCGATCCCATCATCACCGGCGTGAACCGGGTGCCTTCCTCGTTGGTCCAGATCGCCACCGCCAGCGGCTTGCGGGTGCGCACGCCGGCATCGTTCAACGTGCGCAGCACCTCCAGGCCCGCGAGCACGCCGTAGTTGCCGTCGAACTTGCCGCCCGACGGCTGCGTGTCGATGTGGCTGCCCATCGCGACCGGCGTGGCCGCCGGGTCGGTGCCGGCGCGGATTGCGAACATGTTGCCGATCGCGTCGATGCGCAGCTCGCAGCCCGCGTCGCGCAACCAGCCGCCGACCAGCCGCCGCGCCTGCGCATCCAGGTCCGTCAGCGCCAGCCGCCGAACGCCGCCTTTCGCGGTGGCGCCGATTCGCGCCAGCGACATCAGTGAATCCCACAGCCGCTCGCCCGAAACCCGCAGCGACTGCTGCGAGGGGGCAGGCGACGGTGAACGGTGCAACGCGGCTTCGGTCATCGAGTGCTCCCCGCGATCGGCCGGGCGGGTTTGACACCTGCGGCGAGTTCACCGATTCTTTCGGATCGAGTGTGCACTGCGCGCCGTCGTTCGGCCGAATCGGACGGCGCAGTATAAACAACGGAGGCTGCAATGGGTAGCAACGATCTGAGCACGACGCTGAAGGTCGTGGGTCACTGGATCGACGGGCGCGAGGTCGAGTCCAGCGGCAAGCGCGCGGGCGACGTGTTCAATCCGGCCACCGGCGAGATCACGCGGCGGGTCGCGTTCGCCGAGCCGTCGGACGTCGATGCCGCAGTGCGCGCCGCGGCCGCCGCGTTTCCGGCATGGGCCGCAACGCCGCCGTTGCGGCGCGCGCGCGTGTTCTTCCGGTTCCGCGAGCTGCTCGAGCGGGATGCCGCCGCGCTGGCGGCGCTGATCACGTCCGAACACGGGAAGGTGCTGTCGGACGCGATGGGCGAGGTTACGCGGGGCATGGAAGTCGTCGAGTTCGTCTGCGGCATCCCGTCGCTGCTCAAAGGCGAGTACACCGAGCAGGTCGGTACCGGAATCGACGCGTACTCGGTGCGCCAGCCGCTGGGCGTGTGCGTCGGCATCACGCCGTTCAATTTCCCGGCGATGGTGCCGATGTGGATGTTCCCGGTCGCGATCGCGTGCGGCAACACGTTTGTGCTCAAGCCGTCCGAACGCGATCCGTCGGCGTCGCTGATGATCGCGCGGCTGCTGAAGGAGGCCGGGCTGCCCGACGGCGTGTTCAACGTCGTCAACGGCGACAAGGTCGCGGTCGACGCGCTGCTGCACCATCCCGACGTGCAGGCGGTCAGCTTCGTCGGTTCGACGCCGATCGCGCGCTACATCCACCAGACCGCCAGCAGCGCGGGCAAACGCGTGCAGGCGCTGGGCGGCGCGAAGAACCACCTGGTCGTGATGCCGGACGCCGACATGAACCAGGTCGTCGATGCGGTGATCGGCGCCGCCTACGGGTCGGCGGGCGAGCGCTGCATGGCGGTTTCGGTCGCGGTCGCCGTGGGCGATGCGACGGCCGACACGCTGGTCGACCGGCTCGCCAAGCGCGTGCGCGAGATTCGCGTCGCCGACGGAGCCGATCCGACCGCCGAAATGGGTCCTCTCGTGAACAAGGCACATTTCGAGAAAGTACGCGCTTACGTCGATACCGGTGTGCAGGAAGGCGCCGCGCTGGTCGTCGACGGGCGCGCGCTGAAGGTGCCCGGCCGCGAGAACGGTTTCTTCCTCGGCGGCTGCCTGTTCGATCGCGTCGCGCCGTCGATGAAGATCTATCAGGACGAGATATTCGGGCCGGTGCTCGGGGTCACGCGCGTGAAGGACTTCGAGGCGGCGCTGGCGCTGGTCAACGGTCATGAATACGGCAACGGCTGCACGATCTTCACGCGCGACGGCGATGCCGCGCGCGAGTTCTGCAACCGGGTGCAGATCGGCATGGTCGGCGTGAACGTGCCGATCCCGGTGCCGATGGCGTTCCATTCGTTCGGCGGCTGGAAGAACTCGCTGTTCGGCGATCACCACATGCACGGCCCCGAGGGCGTGCGCTTCTACACCCGCTACAAGGCGGTGACCGCCCGCTGGCCCGCCGGAATTCGCGCCGGCGCCGAGTTCGTGATGCCGACGATGAAATAGTCGGCGATGCCGTCGTGGCTGCTGACGCCGGCGCAGGCCTGGATGGTGCTGATCGTCGCCGGCGCGTTCGAGATCGTGTGGGCGCTGGGACTCAAGCAGAGCCAGGGCTTCTCGCGGCTGGTTCCGTCGCTGGTCGTGATCGTCGCGGCCGCCATCAGCTTCTGGCTGCTCGCGATCGCGATGCGGGTGCTGCCGGTGGGCACCGCGTACGCGGTCTGGACCGGAATCGGCGCGGCCGGCACCGCGGTGCTCGGCATCGCCTGGCTCGGCGAGCCTGCGACTGCGATCCGGTTGCTGTGCATCGGCCTGATCGTCGCCGGGGTCCTCGGATTGCGCTTCGCCGGCAGCAGCTGACTGCGTCGCCCGCAGCGCGTTCCGGCGCCCGCGCTCTGGCTGCGGCGCAGCCCCTGCGCGCGCCGCGCGTGCAACCGTTCCGCTCAGGAGATCGAAGATGACGCTGCAACTGAAGGACATGACGCTGCTGAAGCGGCTCGGCTATGTCGACGGCCAGTGGGTCGCGGGCGCAGCGGGCGCAAGTTATCCGGTCGTGAACCCGGCGAACGGCGCCACGCTGGTCGAGGTGACGTCGATGGATGCGGCCGATACGCGGCGGGCGATCGATGCGGCCGCGCGCGCGCTGCCGCAGTGGCGGGCGAAGACCGCGAAGGAGCGCGCGGCGGTGCTGCGGCGCTGGAACGATCTGATCGTGTCGCACGCCGACGACCTTGCGCTGCTGATGACCAGCGAACAAGGCAAGCCGCTCGCCGAGGCGCGCGGCGAGGTCGTCTACGGCGCGTCGTTCATCGAGTGGTTCGCCGAGGAAGCCAAGCGCGCGTACGGCGACTGGATCCCGACGCCGGCGGCCGACCGGCGCCTGCTGGCGATCCGGCAGCCGATCGGCGTGTGCGCGGCGATCACGCCGTGGAACTTCCCGATCGCGATGATCACGCGCAAGGTCGCACCGGCGCTGGCGGCCGGCTGCACGGTGGTCGCGAAGCCGGCCGAGGCGACGCCGCTGTCGGCGCTGGCGCTCGCCGAGCTGGCACACCAGGCCGGTTTTCCGCCGGGCGTGTTCAACGTCATCGTCGCCGACGGGCCGAAGGCGCCCGAGATCGGCCTCGAGATGTGCACGAACCCGATCGTGCGCAAGGTGTCGTTCACCGGCTCGACCGAGGTCGGCCGGATCCTGCTGCGCCAGTCGGCCGACACCGTGAAGAAGCTGTCGCTCGAGCTCGGCGGCAATGCGCCGTTCATCGTGTTCGACGATGCCGACGTCGATGCCGCGGTCGACGGGGCGCTGATGTCGAAATACCGCAATGCCGGCCAGACCTGCGTCTGCGCCAACCGGCTGTACGTGCAGTCGGGGGTCTACGACGAGTTCGCGCGCAAGCTGACCGAGCGCGTGCGCCAGTTCAAGGTCGGCCCCGGCACCGAAGCCGGCGTGAACATCGGGCCGTTGATCGAGGCGGCAGCGCTGGAGAAAGTCGAGCAGCATGTCGCCGATGCGGTCGGAAAGGGCGCCCGGATCGCGCTCGGCGGCAAGCGCCACGCGCTCGGCGGCTTGTTCTTCGAGCCGACCGTGCTGACCGGCGTGACGCCGGCGATGCGAGTCGCGCGCGAGGAGACGTTCGGACCGGTCGCGCCGCTGTTTCGCTTCGACACCGAGGAACAGGTGATCGCGATGGCGAACGACACCGAGTTCGGCTTGGCGTCGTATTTCTATTCGCGCGACATCGGCCGCGTGTTCCGCGTCGCCGAGGCGCTCGAGTCCGGCATGGTCTGCGTGAACTCGGGCATGCTGTCGTACGAGGTGGCGCCGTTCGGCGGCGTCAAGCAATCGGGGCTCGGCCGCGAGGGGTCGAAATACGGTCTCGAGGAGTACCTTGAGATCAAGTATCTTTGCCTGGCCGGCATCTGAGCGGCTCGCGACGAAACGACGACCGAGGCCAACGATGAAGGTTCGCGCGGCAGTGCTGCGGCAGATCGGATTGGCGCCGCCTTATGCGGCCAGCCGTCCGCTGTCGGTCGAGACGGTCGAGCTCGCCGATCCCGGACCCGGCGAGCTGCGGGTGAAGATCCATGCCGCCGGCCTGTGCCACTCCGATTTGTCGGCCGTCAACGGCGATCGGCCGTGGCCGGTACCGATCGTGATCGGTCACGAGGCGGCTGCCGAGGTCGTCGAGGCAGGCCCCGACGTGCACGGCGTGAAAGTAGGCGATCACGTCGTGCTCGTGTTCCGACCCAGTTGCGGCGCCTGTCCCGACTGCGCCGTCGGACGGCCCGCGTTGTGCGGACCGGGCGGCGAGTCGAACGCGCAGGGCGCGCTGCTGGGCGGCTACAAGCGCTTGACGCTCGCGCAGGGCGGCGGCGCGTTGCATCACCACATGGGCTGTGCTGCATTCGCCGAATACGCGGTCGTGTCGCGCCGGTCGGTGGTGCGGATCGATCCGGAGCTGCCTTGGGACGAAGCGGCATTGTTCGGCTGCGCCGTGCTCACGGGGGCCGGCGCCGTGTTCAATACCGCGCGCATCGAGGCGGGTGCGCGGGTCGCGGTGATCGGCCTGGGCGGCGTGGGGTTGTCGTCGGTGCTGGCAGCGCTGGCCGCCGGCGCACGCGAGGTGGTTGCGATCGATCGTGTCGACTCGAAGCTCGCGCTGGCGCGATCGCTCGGGGCGACGCAGACCTTCGATGCGCGCGATCCGGAGATCGTTGCGCAGGTCCGGTCCGCGACCGCGGGCGGCGTCG
>DATLGW010000746.1:0-5827 GCA_035540315.1 Burkholderiaceae bacterium
GGCGGCAATCGCGCAGCCGGCTGCGGCGGCAGCCGCGCCCGCTGCCGCGGCGCCGGCGGCCGCGCCGAAGGTGCCGGCGCCCGCGCCCGCACTGCCGGCGGTCAAGCCGCCGGTCGACCTGACCCGCGTGCTCGAGGGCCGGGTCGAGCAGCGCGTGCCGATGTCGCGGCTGCGCCAGCGCGTGGCCGAGCGGCTGCTGCAGTCGCAGGCGACGAACGCGATCCTGACGACGTTCAACGAAGTCAACATGCAGCCGGTGATCGACCTGCGCAAGAAGCACCAGGAGCGCTTCGAGAAGGAGCACGGCATCCGGCTCGGGTTCATGAGCTTTTTCGTCAAGGCCGCGGTGCACGCGCTGAAGAAGTTTCCGGTCGTCAACGCATCGGTCGACGGCACCGACATCGTCTACCACGGCTATTTCGACATCGGCGTGGCGGTCGGCTCGCCGCGGGGTCTGGTCGTGCCGGTGATCCGCAATGCCGAGCAGCTCGGATTCGCGCAGATCGAGCAGCAGATCGGGGACTTCGGCAAGCGAGCGCAGGAAGGCAAGCTCGGCATCGAGGAGCTGACCGGCGGCACGTTCTCGATTTCCAACGGCGGCGTGTTCGGCTCGATGCTGTCGACGCCGATCATCAATCCGCCGCAGTCGGCGATCCTGGGCGTGCATGCGACCAAGGACCGGGCGGTCGTCGAGAACGGGCAGATCGTGATCCGGCCGATGAACTACCTGGCGCTGTCGTACGACCACCGGATCATCGACGGCCGCGAGGCCGTGCTGTTCCTGGTCGCGATCAAGGAAGCGCTGGAGGATCCGGCTCGCCTTCTGCTCGAACTGTAGGAGACGCCGAATGTCGCAGTCGTTCGATGTGCTCGTCATCGGCGCCGGCCCGGCCGGCTACATCGCCGCGATCCGCGCGGCCCAGCTCGGGTTTCGCGTGGCCTGCGCCGAGAAGTGGCTCGATCCGAACGGCGAGCCGGCGCTGGGAGGCACCTGCCTGAACGTCGGCTGCATTCCGTCGAAGGCGTTGCTGGCGTCCAGCGAGGAGTTCGAGAAGGCCGGGCACCACCTGGCCGAGCACGGCATCGACATCGCCGGCGTGAAGCTCGACCTGGCGAAGATGATGGCGCGCAAGCAGGCGATCGTCTCGAAGATGACGAAGGGAATCGAGTACCTGTTCCGCAAGAACAAGATCACGTGGCTGCGCGGACATGCGAAGTTCGTCGGCAACGACGGCGACCGCTACCAGCTCGAGGTGTCGCGCGATAACCAGACCGAGCTGGCATCGGCCGAGCACGTGATCATCGCCACCGGCTCCAAGGCGCGGCACCTGCAGGGCGTGCCGGTCGACAACGAGACGATCTGCGACAACGAAGGGGCGCTCGCGTTCGATTCGGTGCCGAAGCGGCTCGCGGTGATCGGCGCCGGCGTGATCGGGCTGGAGCTCGGATCGGTGTGGCGGCGCCTGGGCGCGCAGGTGACGATCCTCGAGTCGCTGCCCGCGCTGCTGCCGGCATGCGACGACGCGATCGCGCGCGAAGCCGCGAAGCTGTTCGCGCGCCAGGGCCTGGCGATCGAGCTCGGCGTGAACGTCGGCGAGGTGTCGCGAGCGAAGAAGGGCGTGACGATCGACTACGCCGATGCGGGCGGCAACGCGAAGAAGCTCGAGGCCGACCGGCTGATCGTGTCGATCGGTCGCACGCCGAACACCGACGGGCTGGGGCTGGATGCGATCGGGCTGCGCGCCGACGATCGCGGCTTCATTCCGGTCGACGAGCACTGCGCGACCGCGGCGCCGAACGTGTGGGCGATCGGCGACGTCGTTCGCGGGCCGATGCTCGCGCACAAGGGCGAGGACGAGGGCGTGATGGTCGCCGAGCGGATTGCCGGCCAGCACACGCACGTCGATTACGACTGCATGCCCTGGGTCATCTATACCGCCCCGGAGATCGCGTGGGTCGGACGCACCGAGAAGCAGCTCAAGGCCGACGGGCGGACGGTGCGCGCCGGCCAGTTCCCGTTCTCGGCGAACGGCCGTGCGCTCGGCATCGGCTCGACCGAAGGCTTCGTCAAGGTGATCGCCGACGCGAACACCGACGAGGTGCTCGGCGTGCACGTGATCGCGGCATCGGCGTCGGATCTGATCGCCGAGGCGGTGCTCGCGATGGAGTTCAAGGCGGCGAGCGAGGACATCGCGCGCGTCAGCCATCCGCACCCGTCGCTGTCGGAGGTGATGCGCGAGGCGGCGCTTGCGGTGGACAAGCGCGCGCTGAACATCTGAGGAACCGCCGTTGAGCTCGCCGATGCGATCGCGTCGCGTGCCGGCGCCCGCACGCGCGGCGGGCCGATGAACGTCAGCCAGTACTATCACCAGCAGCTCGCTCGCCGCGGATTTCGCACCGATCCGGCCCAGCTGCAGGCGATCGAGCGGCTGCAGCGGATGCACGACGACTTCGTCGCGTTCAAGGCCGCCCGCTCGAACCGCCTGAAGAAGCTGATCAGCCGCGCGCCGGTGCCGCGCGGCGTCTGGCTGCACGGCGGCGTCGGCCGGGGCAAGAGCTTCCTGATGGATTGCTTCCACGCGGTCGTTCCGGTGGTGCGAAAGACGCGAATCCACTTCCACGAGTTCATGCGCGGCGTGCACCGCGAGCTGCGCGAGTTGCGCAGCACCGCCGATCCGCTCGACGAGGTCGCGCGCCGGATCGCACGCCGCTACCGGCTGATCTGCTTCGACGAGTTCCACGTGTCCGACATCGCCGACGCAATGATCCTCGAGCGGCTGCTGTCGGGGCTGTTCGCGCACGGCGTCACGTTCGTGGTCACGTCGAACTACCATCCGGACGGGCTGTACCCTGACGGGTTGCACCGCGACCGGATGCTGCCGGCGATCGAGCTGCTCAAGCGCAACCTGGACGTGATCTCGGTCGACTCGGGGGTCGATTACCGGCGCCTGACGATGGCGCGGGTGGACGCGTACATCACGCCGCTGGGGGCGGCCGCCGACCGAGCGCTGCGCGACGCGTTCACGCAGCTCGCCGAGCGGCCCGACGAGGAACCGCGGCTGTCGATCGAGAACCGCGAGGTCGTCGCGCGGCGTCGCGCCGGCGGCGTCGTCTGGTTCGATTTCCGCACGCTGTGCGGCGGCCCGCGTTCGCAGAACGACTACCTGGAGATCGCGCAGCGTTTCCACACCGTGATCCTGTCCGACGTGCCGCGGATGAGCGCGGCGATGTCGTCGGAGGCGCGCCGATTCACCTGGCTGATCGACGTGCTGTACGACCAACGGGTCAAGCTGCTGATCTCGGCCGAAGGCCCGCCCGAGGAGTTGTATACCGCGGGCGCAATGGTCGGCGAGTTCAGGCGCACCGTCAGCCGGCTGCTCGAGATGCAGTCGCGGGAATATCTCGAATCGCCGCGTCGGGGGCTGACCGAGCGGCTGACCTGAGCGAGAATCGACCCATGCTCGTCCGACCCGCCGCCCTGACTGCTGCGCTTGCGATCGCCGCGGCGGCCGGCGCCGAACCCGCCCGGACGGTGCTGCCGCAATACGACGTTGCCGCGCTGCAGCAGCCCGAAGTCGCGCAGGCCGCAGTGACGGACGTCGCCCGCGAGACCGAGGCGCTGCGCGAGCGGTCCGCCGCCGCGCGGCTCGCCTGCTATCGGCGCTTCGCGGTCAACGCCTGCCTGAGCCGGGTCGAGGCGGCCCGGCGCGAAGACGAGCAGCGGCTGCAGTGGATTCGGGCCGAGGCCAATCGGGTGCTGCGGCAGCAGCGTGCGATCCGGCTGAACGAGCGGCTGGCCGAGGCTGCGGCGCAGCAACGCGGGACAGCGGGCCCGGTGCGCTGATTGCAGCGCCGGTCTTCGGCTCGCCGGCGCTGGGCCGCTGGCGGCTCAGGCGGCCGGCTCGAGCCGGAACAGCACGATCGAGCAGTTGTCGCCCTGGCCGCGTGCGCGTTCGGCGGCCAGCGTCAGCAGCTGCTCGGCGGCCTGCCGCGGCGGCAGCGAATCGACGAACCCGGCCATTTCGGCGTCCGACACATGGGCCCACAATCCGTCGGAGCACAGCGCGAACCGGTCGCGGATGTCGGGCTCGCGGACGCCGCCCAGCGTCGGATGCGGGCGGCGCTGCCCGCCGAGCGCCTGGGTCAGCAACCCGGCCGACGGATGCAGCCGTGCCTTGTCCGGCTTCAGCCGGCCCTCGGCGACCAGCTGCGCGGCATAGGTGTCGTCGCAGCTGCGATGCGCCACGCGGTTGCCGCGGAAGTGGTAGATGCGGCTGTCCCCGACGTGGCACCAGTCGACGCGGCCGGGTTGCAACAGGACGGCCGCGAGCGTCGTGTGCGGCTCGAGCGCGATCGTCATGGCCGACAGGCGGATGACGGTATGGACCTCGGTGACCAGATCCTCGAAGAACTCGGCCACCGGGTCGCCGGCACCGAAGCCGTCGAACAGCCTCTGCGCGACCATGACCGTCTGCTCGGCGGCGAGCGCGCCGCCCGAGCGCCCGCCGAGCCCGTCGGCCAGCAGCCCCAGCGCGGCCCGCGGCAAGCGGCGGCTGCGCAGGATCGCGACCCGATCCTGCTGCTCTGCACGACCGCCCCGGTCTTGCGCGGTACAGGCCGCGAGCGCAAACTCTGCAGCATCGGATTGAATCGCGCTCATCACGCGGACTATTATTCCATCGGCTGACGTCGCACCATGAACCATCCATCGGCGAAACCAACCCGTCTACCCATGCAAGACGTCGAAGAGACCAAACAGCGAATCGCGCAGCTCCAGATCGAGCACCGCGGCCTGGACGCCGCGATCGATTCGCTGGTGCAGCACAGCCATCTGGACGAGCTGATGATCCGTCGCTTGAAGAAGCGCAAGCTTCAGATCAAGGACGAGATCGTTCTGCTTCAGATGCAGATCACGCCCGACGTTCCTGCGTGACGCAGGGACGCGCCGCGGACTGCCGCGCGCGTCGTCGAGCTGGTCGGTGCAACGCGCGCCGCGCTCGCGGCGGGCGGACCGCTCGCTGCGCGGCAGCCGCGCTTCACCGAGCGGCGCAGCCAGATCGAACTGGGCGAAGCGATCGCCGGCAGCCTGCAGCGCTACACGACGCTGGTCGCCGAAGCCGGGACCGGGATCGGCAAGACCTACGCGTACCTGGTGCCGGTGCTGCTGTCGGGTTCGCGGGCGCTGATTTCCACCGGAACCCGGCCGCTGCAGGATCAGCTGTTCGCGCGCGACCTGCCCGCGGTGCGGGCGGCGCTCGGATCCGACGCGACGATCGCCGTGCTCAAGGGCCGCGCGAACTACGTGTGCCCGCACCACCTGGAGCGCAATCTGGCCGACGGCCGGTTCGCTGACCCGCGAATGCCGGCGCAGCTGCGGGCGATCGAGCGCTTCGCCGCCACGACCGACAGCGGCGACCGCGCCGAGCATCGCGAGCTCGCCGAAGACGACCCGGTGTGGTCGCTGGCGACATCGACCCGCGACAACTGCCTCGGGCAGGATTGCCCGCAGCTGCGCCGCTGCTTCGTCGCGAAGGCGCGGCGTGCAGCGCAGCAGGCCGACATCGTGATCGTCAACCACCATCTTTTTTGCGCCGATCTGGCGCTGCGCGACGAGGGCGTGGCCGAGTTGCTGCCGTCGGCCGACGCGATCGTGTTCGACGAAGCGCACCAGCTTCCCGAAATCGCGACCGAGTTCTTCGGCGAATCGGTCAGCACGCGACAGCTGCTCGATCTGGCGCGCGACGCACTTCGCTGCGGGCTGGTCGAGGCCGCCGACGCGGCCGACTGGCGGGCGCTGGCGGCTCGACCAGCCCGCAGCGAAGTGCGT
>DATLGW010000747.1:0-2323 GCA_035540315.1 Burkholderiaceae bacterium
ATCCGGCTGAGCAGCCAGATGCCCACCGGAATCCGCAACACCGTCAGCGATCTGCTCGGCGTGGCGCCCGACAAGGTGCGCGTGGTCGTCGGCGACGTCGGCGGCGGCTTCGGGATGAAGACCGGCGCATATCCGGAAGACGTCGCCGTCGCGTTCGCCGCGCGGCAGCTGCGCGGTTCGGTCAAGTGGGTCGCCGAGCGCAGCGAGGAATTCCTGGCCGCAGTGCACGGTCGCGACCTGTCGAGCCGCGCCGAGCTCGCGCTCGATGCGCAGGGCCGCGTGCTCGCGCTGCGGGTCGCCTCCGATGCGAACGTGGGCGCTTATGCGACGCCGACCGCGGCGGTGATCCAGCTGATGATCGGACCGTGGGTGCTGACCAGCGTCTACGACATTCCGGTCATCGACTTCCGGTTCACTGCGGTGCTGACGAACGCGGCGCCGGTGGGTGCGTACCGCGGCGCCGGCCGCCCCGAAGCGATCTATCTGATCGAGCGGCTGATGGACGCGGCAGCGCGCGCGACCGGCATCGATCCATTGCAGCTGCGGATCCGCAACATGGTGCGGCCCGAGCAGATGCCGTACCGCAATCCGATGGGCCAGACCTACGACAGCGGCGACTTCCCGTCGATCGCTCGGCAGGCCGCGCAGCTGGCCGATTGGGACGGCTTCGAGTCGCGGCTCGCGTCATCGCGCCAGCGCGGCCGGCTGCGCGGCCGCGGCGTCGCGACGTTCCTCGAGTGGACCGGCGGCAACGTGTTCGACGAGCAGGTCAGCGTCACGGTGTCGGCCGACGGCACCATCGAGATCTTCTCGGCCACGCAGGCGATGGGCCAGGGCATCGCGACCACCTATGCGCAGCTCGCGGTCGACGTGTTCGGCGTGCCGATCGAACGGATCCGGATCGTGCAGGGCGATACCGACCGCGGCAACGGCTTCGGCAGCGCCGGGTCGCGCTCGCTGTTCATCGGCGGCACCGCGATCCGCGCCGGAGCGCAGCGCACGGTCGAGCGTGCGCGCGAGCTCGCCGCCGAGCAGCTCGAGGCGGCGCCGGCCGACATCGAATATGCGCAGGGCGTGCTGCGGATCGTCGGCACCGATCGCAGCATCGACCTGTTCGAGCTGGCCGCGCGCCAGTCCTCGGGCCGCATCGACGTCGACGCCGGCTCGACCGTCGGCGGCCCGAGCTGGCCCAACGGCTGCCACGTCTGCGAGGTCGAGATCGATCCGCAGACCGGCGCCGTCGAGATCGCCGACTATGCATCGGTCAACGACGTCGGCCGCGTCGTCAACCCGATGATCGTCGTCGGACAGCTCGATGGAGGCGCAGTCCAGGGCATCGGCCAGGCGCTGTGCGAGCAGGTCGTCTACGAACCGGAGTCGGGGCAGCTGCTGACCGGCAGCCTGATGGATTACGCGCTGCCGCGCGCGGACGTGGTCGCGCGTTTCCGCACGACGATGGACCAGTCGATCCCGTGCCGCACGAATCCGCTGGGCGCCAAGGGCGTCGGCGAGCTCGGCACGATCGGCGCCACGCCGGCCGTGGTGACTGCGGTGATCGATGCGCTCGCGCGCGCCGGCGCCGCAGCGGCGGCCGAGCGCCTGCAGATGCCGTTGACCGCCGAGCGCGTCTGGCGCGCGCTCGACAGCGCTTCCGGACCGTCGCGATGAACGACTTCGACTATCACCGACCCGAGACGCTGGCGCAGGCGGTCGAGCTGCTGCGAACCTGCAGCGATCCGCGGTTACTCGCGGGCGGCCAGTCGCTGCTGGGCGCGCTCAAGCTCGGCTTGGCATCGGCGAGCGACCTGATCGACCTGTCGCGGATCGCCGAGCTCAAGGGGATCGGCGGCGATTCGCGGATGCTGCGGATCGGCGCGACGTCGTCGCATGCACAGGTTGCCGCGTCGCCCGAGGTGCGGCAGCGGATACCGGCGCTCGCGGAGCTGGCCGACCACATCGGGGACCCGTCGGTTCGCACGATGGGAACGATCGGCGGCAGCCTCGCGAACAACGATCCGGCGGCGTGTTATCCGGCTGCGGTGCTCGCGCTCGCGGCCAGCGTGCACACCGATCGCCGCACCATCGCAGCCGATGCGTTCTTCACCGGCCTGTATTCGACCGCACTCGAGCCGGGCGAGATCGTGACTGCGGTCGAGTTCCCGGTCCCGCGCCGCGCCGCTTACGTGAAGTTCACGCAGCCGGCGTCGCGCTTCGCGCTGGTCGGCGTTTTCGTCAGCGACGGCGCCGCGGGGATCCGGGTCGCGGTCACCGGCGCCGGACCCTGCGTGTTCCGGGTCCCGGCGCTCGAGCAGGCACTGAGCCG
>DATLGW010000748.1:0-3058 GCA_035540315.1 Burkholderiaceae bacterium
CGCGCAGCCCGTGCAGCCCGGGCATCTGCGGTTCCGGCAGCGCCGGCGCCGCCAGCGGATGGCGCCGCTCGGCGATCTCCTGCGCGTCGGCCGCGTGCACGGCCAGCAGCGGCAGCATCACCGAGAAAGTCGCGCCCTTGCCCTCGCCCGGACTCTTCGCCCGCACCGTTCCGCCGTGCAGCTCGACCAGGTGGCGCACGATCGACAGGCCCAGGCCGAGACCGGCATGCTGTCGCGTCGTCGATGCGTCGGCCTGGCGGAACCGCTCGAACAGGTGCGGCAGGAACTCCGGCTTGATGCCTTGACCGGTGTCGCTGACGACGATCTCCACGTGCGAGTTCACGCGCTCCAGGATCACCTGCACGCGGCCGCCGCGCGGCGTGAACTTCACCGCGTTGGTCAGCAGGTTCCACACGACCTGCTGCAGCCGGTTCGGGTCGCCCTTCACCGGCCCGGCCAGCGGATCGAGCGTGACCTGAATCCGGACGCCGCGCGCGTCTGCCGCCGGCCGCACCGCATCGACCGCAGCCTCGATCAGCGCCGGCAGCTGCACCGATTGCACGTCCAGCCGGATCTTGCCGCTGACGATCCGGCTCATGTCGAGCAGATCGTCGATGATCTGCGACTGCGCACGCGCATTGCGCTCGATCGTCTGCAGCCCGGTGCGGATCTGGTCGGCGTCGAAGCTGCTTCGCTGCAGCAACTGCGACCAGCCGAGGATCGCGTGCAGCGGCGTTCGCAGCTCGTGCGACAGCGTTGCCAGGAACTCGTCCTTCAGCCGCCCGATCCGCTCGGCCTCCAGCCGCGAATCGCGCTCGCGACGCAGCAGCTCGTCGCGCTGCAGCTCGGCCTTGCGCCGCTCGATGATCTCCTGCGTCAGCGCCGCGATCTTCTGGTTCAGCAGCACGAACTGGTCGGTCGCCTCGGCCCGCGGGCGGCACCGGATGAGCAACAACGCCGGTTCCGAATCGGTGCGCGGCGACACCACGGTGCCGTCGCAGCGCACGTCCAGATCGTGGCCGCTGCGCCCGCGCCAGCGAAACGAACCGGGCACCAGCTGGCGGCTGCGCGCGCACAGCCGCAGGTATTCGGCCAGCTTCTCCGGCGGATCGCTGATCAGCGCGTCGAGCCGCGCATCGCTCGGCTGCGCCGACTGCAGGCCGGACAGTTCGGCCGCCGCCGGGTTCGCGAACAGGATCTTTCCGGCGCCATCGACCAGCAGCGCCGGCTCGGGCAGCACCCGCACGAAATGCACCAGTTCCGGGTGCATCGCGGGCTCAGGACTTCACATACTCGCGGCCCTCGGCCGACGCAGCCTCGCCGTCGGGTTTCAGATAGACGACCACGTGACACTCGGGCGCGCCCTGCGCGATCGTTCGTTGCAGCTCGACCTTCGCATAGCCCAGGTTCTCGGCGGCGATGCTGCCGAAGACGTTCGACGTCATCATGCACAGCGCCGGGCGCCCGAGCACCTTGTCGGCGAACGGGCACGCGCGGTTGCCGAGCACGATCCGCGCGTCGCTCTCCTCGACCACGTAGAAGTCGCCTTGAATGCGGCGCTTCAGGTCGACCAGCACCTCGGCGACCTGCTCGCGATTCAGCCGCTCGACCTGCAGCGCGTTCCGGTATTCGCGATCGATCTGCTCGCCGACGCGCTGCCCGACGACGCTGACGAAGCCGGACGCCTCGTGCAAGCCGACGACGTCCTGCAGCGTTCCCGACAGTTCGCGAACCAGCGTGCGCAGGAACACGTCGCGATTGAGCCCGACCTCGAGTCCGGCGACCGGTCGTGATTCATCCGTCATGGCAGGATCATCCCTCCGAACCCTCGATGATCGGGCCGCCGCGAAGCCCCTGTCAAAGGCATGGGATCACCGGCGCGGGCTGCACAGGCCCCGCGCAACGTCGATCGCTACCGGTCCCACGGCGGCAGCGCCGGCACGTCGATCGCATAGCGCTCGATCGCGCGCGCCAGCGCGTCTGCCGGCACCGCCTGCATTCGCTCGAGCGCCTGCAGTGCCGCGAGCACGACGTGGTGCCGGTCGACCTCGAAGAATCGCCGCAAGGCGGCCCGGGTGTCGCTGCGACCGAACCCGTCGGTGCCGAGCACGACGTAAGGCCCGGCCACATACGGCGCAATCAGCTGCGGGTAGGCACGCACGTAGTCGGTGACGGCGACCGTCGGCAGGCGGCTGCCCAGACAGCGCTCCAGATGGCTGTTGCGGCGCTGGCGCGGATTTAGCCGGTTCCACCGCTCGGCGTCGCGCGCGTCGCGTGCGAGCTCCGAAAAGCTCGTGACGCTCCAGATCTCGGTTGCGACGTCCCAGTCGTCGGCGAGCAGATCGGCGGCCGCGATCGCCTCGCGCAGCAGCGCCCCCGACCCGAGCAGCCGAACCCGCGCGCGCTGCGAGCGGGTGTCGCGGCCGCCGAAACGGTACATGCCGCGGACGATGTCGGCCTCGGTTCCGGGGCGCAGCGACGGCTGCGGATAGTTCTCGTTCATCACGGTGACGTAATAGAACGCATCGTCGCCCGCCTCCAGCATCCGGCGCGCGCCATGTTCGACGATCACCGCGAGCTCGCAGGCGAACGCCGGATCGTACGCGCGGCAGTTGGGCACCGTCGCCGCGACCAGCTGGCTGCTGCCGTCCTGGTGCTGCAGCCCTTCGCCGCCGAGCGTCGTGCGCCCGGCCGTGGCGCCGATCAGAAAGCCGCGCGCGCGCTGATCGGCCGCCGCCCAGATCAGGTCGCCGACGCGCTGGAAGCCGAACATCGAGTAGTAGATGTAGAACGGCAGCATCGGAACGCCGTGCACGCTGTACGACGTCGCAGCCGCGGCCCACGACGACAGCGCACCGGCCTCGGTGATGCCCTCCTCGAGCAGCTGACCGTCCTGCTTCTCGATATAGGACAGCAGCAGCTCCTTGTCGACCGGCGTGTAGCGCTGGCCGAGCGGGTTGTAGATCCCGACCTCCTTGAACAGCGGATCCATGCCGAAGGTGCGCGCCTCGTCGGGGATGATCGGCACGATGCGCTGACCGATCTGCTCGTCGCGCAC
>DATLGW010000749.1:0-3756 GCA_035540315.1 Burkholderiaceae bacterium
CCTCCCGGTTGATCGCGATCGCGCGCATTGCGCGGCCGAACTGGGTCCGATGCAGCACGAACCACAATGCGCCGAATGCCGCCAGCGCGATCGCCGCGGCCGCCAGCCGCGTGTACGTGATCCGAATGTTGCCGATCTGCAGGCCTTCGAGGCCCAGTTGCGTCGTGATCATCTTCGGCGTCGACGTGAACAGGTACTGGCAGCCGTACAGCAGCACCATCGAGATGCCCATCGTGATCAGGATCGAGCGCTCGAAGTCCTTCTCGCGCAACCGCACGAGGAAGGCGTCGTGCACCAGCCAGCCCAGCGCCGCGCTCGCCGCAACCGCCAGCAGCAACGCCGGCACGTACTGGCCGGCGACGGCCGGAATCGCGAATGCCATCACGTACGCGCCGACCATCAGCATCTCGCCGTGCGAGAAGTTGATGATCTCGAGCACGCCGAAGATCAGCGCCAGGCCGGCGGCGATCAGCGCATAGATCAGCCCGAGCACCAGCCCGTTGACGGTGAGCTGGAGCAAATACGTTGCGTCGAATTCCATGTCGTTTACGATATCATTTCCGCGGGCCCGAGAACTTGCACAACGAATGGAGACACGAATGAAATCCTGGCTGGTGGCCGCGACCGCGGCCGTGTCGATAGGGATCGCGACCGGCGCCGCCGCTCAGAGCGCACCGATCCGCATCGGTCTGTCCGGCGCATTCACCGGCCCTGCGGCGCTCGCATCCGAATGGGAGAAGTGGGGCGTCGATCTGGCGGTCGAGGAGATCAACGCGGCCGGCGGCTTGCTCGGACGACGCGTCGAGATCGTCCAGGTCGACAACCGCTGCAACCCGACCGAAGGCGCGAACAGCGCTCGCAAGCTGGTGCAGGAGCGGGTCAGCGCGATCATCGGCGCACACTGTTCCAGCGCGACGCTGGCGATGATGCCGATCATCCAGGAAGCGAAGATCCCGATGGTGACCGGCGTGTCGTCGAGCCCGAAGATCGGCGAAGCGTCCGGAGCCGGCGGCAATCCGTTCATGTTCCGCATCAGCCCCGATGACCTGCGGATGGCGCGCGCGCTGACCGAGTACCTGGGCAAGAACCGGCTGTTCAAGAACATCGCGATCATCGCCGAGGACTCGGACTTCGGTCGCGGCGGCGCCGGCGCGTTCACTCCGCTCGCCCAGAAGGCCGGCATGACGATCGTCTCGACCGATTTCGCGCCGCAGATGACGCCCGACTTCACGACGCTGCTGACCCGCGTCGCGCAGCGCCGGCCCGATGCGATTGCGCTGTTCATGCTGAGCGCCGACCAGATGAACCTGACCCGCACCGCGCTGCAGATGGGCCTGAAGATCCCGTACACGGGGCGCGCCGAGCTGGCCGGCAAGATGCTCGAGATCATCGCCGCCGGCGGGATGGAAGGCTCGGTATCGGCATGGACGTATTCGCCGGCGATCGACAACCCGCAGAACAAGAAGTTCGCCGACACGATCAACAACCGCTACAAGACGCAGGCGACGCTGCAGAGCTGGGCCGGCTACGATTCGATGCGGGTGCTCGCGCAGGCGATCCGCGAAGCGGGCAGCGACGAGCCGACGAAGATTCGCGACGCGCTGGCGAAGGTCAAGTTCACCACGCTGCACGGCAAGCCGACCTGGTTCGACGCCAACAACGAGGCGGGCCGGATCGTCGTGCTGCAAAGCGTGAAGGACCGCAAGGTGGTCGTGCTCGACCTGTACGAGCTGCAGCCGAGCAACTGAGCCAGCCCCGGCGCGCCGGCTGGCGGGCTGCCGACGGATCGACAGGACCGGATTCACGCCGCGCGCGGGTCCGGTCGATCGTTTTGCCGGAGTCTCTCGATGAAATTCACCGTCAGCCATCTGCGCGACTCGCGCTTCGACCCGCGCGGCTTGCGCGCCTTCTTCGAGTACCGCGACCTCGGCATCGCCGAGGCGACCGACGGCAAGGTGGTCGCTCACGTGATCCGCGCGAAGCCGGGGGCGCCGCTTTCGGGCGGCCGCCATCATCACGACGTCGAGTTCCAGCTCGTGTACGTGCTGCGCGGCTGGATCAAGTTCCACTACGAAGGCGTCGGGGACGTGCTGCTCGAGGCCGGCTCGTGCGTGCACCAGCCGCCGGGAATCCGTCACACCGAGCTCGGCCACTCCGACGATCTGGAGCTGCTCGAGATCGTGATGCCGGCGGATTTCGAGACGGTTTCGGATTGAAGATCGCGACCTGGAACGTCAACGGCATCCGCGCGCGCGAATCGCAGCTGTGCGACTGGCTCGAGCGCGAGCAGCCCGACGTCGTTTGCCTGCAGGAGCTGAAGGCCGAGATCGCGCAGATCCCGGCGCGCTGCCAGTTGCCGGACTACCACGTGTTCTGGCACGGACTGCGCGCGTACTCGGGCGTGTCGCTGCACGTGCGCAAGTCGCTGCACGCCGAGTTGCCGGTGTTCAGCCATCCGGAATTCGACATGGAAAGCCGGATCGTTCAGGCGGAGATCGGCGACACCGTTTTCGCATCCGTCTACGTGCCCAACGGCGGCAAGGACTTTGCAGCGAAGCTGGCGTTCGTCGAGCGGCTCGCCGATTGGGCCGAGCGCGTGCAGGCGCAGGGCCGGCAGCTGGTGCTGTGCGGCGACATCAACATCGCCCGTGCCGACGCCGACGTGCATCCGCGCGAGCGCAAACCGGGGGTGATCGGCCAGCGCCCGGAGGAGCGCGAGCTGTTCGCGCGACTGCTGGGCTCGCGCCTGGTCGACGTCGGGCGCGAGCTGCGGCCCGACGACGATGCGATGTTCACGTGGTGGCCGCCGTGGCGCAACATGCGCCAGCGCAACATCGGCTGGCGGATCGACTATATCCTCGCATCGCGCGAGCTCGCGAGCAGCGCGAGCGACTGCGCAGTGCTGCGCGACGTCGGCACCAGCGACCACGCGCCGGTGGTGCTGACGACGCGCTGAGCTCTCAGGCGACGCGTGCGGCGCGCGCCAGGCTGCGCCGCAGGAACGGCGTCAGCGCGAGCGGTGCGAAATACATCGGTATCTGCGCGATCGCGACGTACAGCGAAAACGCCGGACCGGCGGTTCCGGCGGTGATGACGAGCATCAGCCCCATGTTGCGGTTGCCGCTGAGCAGCGCGGCGCTGTACGCGGTCGCGATGCCGGCGCGGCGAAACAGCGCATAACCGGCCAGGTGCAGCGCGGCCGCCGCCACGCAAGCGGCGAGCAGCAACGCGCCGATGAAGCCGGGATCGCTGAGCAGCCGCGCCGTCACGCCGTCCATCACCGCGATCGCGAACACGACCAGCAGCACGACGTTCAGCCCGCCGAGCACGTCGTCGTTGCGCGCCAGCCGCGGCAGGCCGACCAGTCGCCGCAGCAGCATCGCGATCGCGAACGGCGCGGCCACCAGCAGCGTCACGCGGGCGAAAAACGCGCCGATGTCGACCTGCAGGCCAGCCCCGGGCAGCAGCGCCGCCACCAGCGGCGTCAGCGTGAACGGCAGCAGCATCGTCGTCAGCACGGTGCCGACAACCGCGAACACGCCGTCGACGCCGAGGATCAGCGCGAACACCGCGGCCGACCCGATCGGCGGCGCGGCCGCCTGCAGCAGCAGCACTAGGCGGAAATCCGCCGGCAGCGCGAGCAGCGCGGTCACGAGCCAGACCAGCAGCGGCGACGCGATCAGTTGCCACGCGGCCAGCGCCGCCGGCAGCGCCGGCCTTCGGGCCGCGGCGCCCAGATGGGCCCAGTTCAGCCGC
>DATLGW010000750.1:0-5624 GCA_035540315.1 Burkholderiaceae bacterium
GGCCCTCGGCGGCCGCGGTGTCGCGCGCGGCAGCGCGACGCTGATCAGCGGCGGCACCGGCACCGGCAAGACGTCGATCGGCCTGCACTTTCTCGCCGGCGCATCGGACGAGTCGCCGGCAGTGATGTTCGGCTTCTTCGATCCGCCCGACGCGCTGATGGCGATGGCCGAGCGTTACCGGTTGCCGTTGGCGCCGCTGCGCAAGCGAGGGCTGCTGACGCTCGACTGGCGCGAGCTCGGCGACGAAACGCTCGACGAGCTCGGGCATCGGATGCTCAAGGCGATCGATTCCCACTCGGCGAAACGGGTTGTTGTCGACAGCATCACTGCGTTTTTCAATGCTTCGTCTTTTCCCGAGCGAGGCCACCGCTTCGCCGGGGCGCTGCTCAACGAGTTCCGCCGGCGTGAGGTGACGTCGATGTTCATGCTGGAACCACGGGACGAGCCCCAGGTCGGGTTGTCCGCTTCGACCGAGGGGATCGGAAAGTTCTTCGACAACGTCGTGTCGCTGCGATTCGTCGACGACGGAACGCGGCTGCGGCGGCAGCTGTCGGTGATCAAGGTGCGCCGCGGCCCGGTGGACGACCGCAAGCTGGAGGTCGAGATCGGCGCCGCCGGAGTCTCGGTGATCAACCCGGAGCGCCATCCTGGTTGATCACTGCCCGGGATCGACGCACACAGGCACCGCATCGAAAGCGACGCCGGGGATCGACGGGTGAAGCGCGTGCTCGTGGTCGAGGATGAATACGGCGCAGCCGAGGTGCTGAAGCTGCTGCTCGAGATCGAGGGCTATCAGGTCGACCTCGCATACAACGGCGAAGACGCGCTGCGCCAGATCGAGCGAGGCCGCCCGGACCTGATCATCACCGACTTCATGATGCCGTCGATGACTGGTCTGGAGCTGTGTGCCGCGGTGCGCAACCGCGCCGATCTCGTCGATGTGCCGATCGTGCTCGTCAGCGCGGTCGACGAGGCGTCGGTGCGGCAGCACGGCGGCGACTTCGACGCGTTCCTGCAGAAGCCGTTCCGCGCGCCCGATCTGCTGGCGCTGGCGGCTCGGCTGCTCGCCGAAGGTCGTGCGCAGCGGCCTGCGCCCGAGGGCAGGACCGATGCGGCCGACGCCGCGCCGCAGCGCGTTGCGGGTCGCGACGCCGGCAGCGATCAAGCCGACGACGAACGCAGCGGACCGCGCGCGCTCTTTCCCAAGGTCGACCCGCAGCCATGAGCCGCCGGCACCGGCTGCTATAATTTCCGTTTGTGTCTGCGACACCCGCGGAAAGGTGGCAGAGTGGTCGAATGCGCCGGACTCGAAATCCGGTTCACGGTTTTACCGTGACGTGGGTTCGAATCCCACCCTTTCCGCCAGCACCGGATTGTCCGACCTTGACACATGGGTGTCAGGTCGTTCTAAGACATGGGTGACAGGCGAACCCCAAGGCGGCTCTAGCGATTGCGCCCCTGCGGCGGCAGCACCGCCGCCGCACGTGCCGCAGCGACTGCGGCTTCGCGCGAGTGCACGCCGAGCTTGGCGAGCACCGCGCTGACGTGATGGTCGACCGTCTTCTCCGAGCGATGCAGCCGCGCCGCGATCTGCGAATTCGTCAGCTGCATCGCAAGCAACTCGACGATCTGGACCTCGCGCGCGGTCAGCCCGAACGGGTTCGCTCGAGTCGATGCACGCGGTCCCCGCGGCACGCTGCGCACTCCCTGTGCTCTGAGCCGCTGGCGCACGAGATCCGCCGCGGGACGCGCGCCCAGCTGCTCGAACTGCTCGAGTGCCTGCCGCAGCGAAGCCTCGTCGTCGGCTTCAGCGAGCGCTGCTGCGCGCTCGTACGGGCAGCCGCGCTGCTGCCACAGCAGGGCCGCTTGTGCTGACCGCCCGAGCATCTGCATTCGAAACGGTTCGGCCGCCACCGCGGGCACTGCGTCGAGCGCGCCGACCTTCCACTGCCAGTATGCGAGCTCCCCGACGAACCACGGGTGAGCCCTGTCGCATGCAAGCGGATACGCCGACTTCGCCTCGAGCAGCGCGCGCTCGGGCGCGCCGGCGAGCCATGCGGCCTCTGCGCGCGCCGCGGCCACGGGTGCGATTCGCTGAACGGTGCCGGTTCGCTGCGCAAGCCGATCCGCTTCATCCAGCGCCTGGTCCGCACCGGGATCGCCCCGGCGCGCGCGCAACCGCCCGATCGCGGTCAGCGCCATCATCCGCGCGATCGGAGCGGCCCGCTGGTTGCGAACGACCTCGGCCGCGGTGCGCGCCGCATCGTCCCACAGGCCGCGACGCAACTGCACGCATGCCCGCCACGCGAGCGCGTACAGGCGCTGGTGGTCGTGCTCGTGCTCGCTCGCCTCGTCGATGCACGCAGCGAGGTGGCGTTCCGCGAGCTCCAGGCGGAACACCTCCCCCAGCGCCGAAGCCAGATTGCCGAGCGCATTGAGTCGCGCCTCCTCGAGGCCCGCCTGCCGTGCGCGCTCCCCCGCCTGCTCGAGGTGCTCGATGCCGCGTTGCTCGTCGCCCGCGAAGATCATCGCCGCTCCGATCGCAGTCAGCGCATACGATTCGACATCGGCCGCGCCGAATTCGCGCGCCATGGCCAGGGCCCGCTGCCCCCATTCGATCGCGTCGGCATTCTCGCGCTGGTACATGTGCAGCGCAGCCCGGGTCCGGTACGCGAGCGCCAGCTGGCGGCTCGGCCCCAGTGGCTCGAGCAGCTCGATCGCCGATCGCGTGACGACCGCCGCCTCGGCATCCATCCCGGCGCCGATGTGGCATCGCATGCTCAGGCACAGGTTCTCGCCCTGCCTTGCCGGCTCGCCGAGTCGTTGCCACAGCGCTGCAGCCTCGTGATAGCCGCGGATCGCGTTCGCCATGTCGGCCGTCGTCGCGCATTCCCGCGCGTAGCACTCGTACAGTTCAGCGTGCTCCCGGTCGGTCAGGCGGTCCGCGCAGCGCAGCGCCCTCGCGTAATGCGCGGCCGCCTCGCGGTGAGCGCCGAGCCGCGCCGCCTGGTCGCCGGCGGCGCGCGCATACTCGAGCACTGCGTCGGCGTCGCCGGCACCTTCGGCATGGTGCGCGAGCCGCGCGAGCATTGCCGGGGCGATCGGACGCGACCTCAGCGTCGCGAGGATCAGCCGCTCGAGTTCCAGCCGCCGCAGCGGCGACAGCGTCTGCTGCAGCGCGAGCCGGGCGAGTTCGTGCCGGAAAGCGTGCCGGTCGCCGACGCTGCGCAGCATTCCGCCGCAGATGCACTGTTCCAGCGCCGGCGCGCATCCCGGCAACCCGCCTTCGAGCAGCCACGGCTCCACGGGTACCGGCGACAGCGACACCAGATCGAGCACTTCGCGCGCGGCCGGCGACAGGCGCGCGGCGCGCGCCAGAACGGCGTCGCGCACGTTCGCCGGCACGCCGGCCGATCCACCGGCAAGCACCTCAGTGATGAAGAACGGATTGCCTCCGGTGATCGCATGCAGCGCGCTTGCCAGCACGTCGGCATGGGAATCGAAGACCAGCGCTGCGACCGCCGTCTCGCTGAGCGCCTGCAGATGCACGCGCACGGTCGCGTCGCGGGGCAGATCGCCCAGCACCGAGCGCAGCGGGTGGAGCCGGCTGAGCTCGTCGTCCCGGTACGTCAGCACCACCAGCGCATGCAGTCGCGCGACGCGCCGGCCCAGGAACTTCACGAGGTCCAGCGTCGCCTCGTCGGCCCAGTGCACGTCCTCGATCACGACGATCGCCGGCTGCACGCGGTCGTGCAGCACGCGCAGGAACGTCGAATACAGCAAATCGCGGTCTCGACTCGTTTCCAGCGCCCCGCGTAGCGGCCCGCCGAGCGCCAGCGCGATGTCGTGCAGCGCCCCGAGCGGTCGGGGCGTATGCAGCGCATCGCAGGCACCCCACAACGTGTGCGCTCGGCCGGCGCATGCGGCGGTGAACTGCGAAACCAGCGATGTCTTGCCGATTCCCGCTTCGCCCGCCACCAAGGCCAGGCAGCCGCTGCCGGATTCGACCCGCGCGAGCGCGAGGCCGAGCTGCCCGAGCGGATGCTCGCGCTCGAGCAGCGGCGACGTCCCGATCACGACCGTTCGTCGCCGGTCCGAGCCGGTCGCTGCCAATCGTCGCGCACTCGTGCCCTCCGTGCCGCGCGCTTCGCCGGCGGCGGCTGGCAGTTTGCCACGTCAGCCGCCCGCGGGGTCGCCGCTCAGCGATGGAAGTAGGGGTCGAGCACCCGCACTTCCGTGATCCGATCGACCGGCAGTCCATTGCGGGATGCGACGCGGCGGATCGCTTCGGGATCCGGCGCATCGTAGATGCAATAGGTCTTGTCCTTGCGGGGCGTCACGTAGGAATGAATCCACGTCACGCCGTCGTTGAGGTTCCTGTCGACGACTGCGGCGCATGCTTGGGCGCCCTCCTCGCTCGGCGCCAGCGACAGACCATTGGGGAACGTGCGTTCGACCAGATAACGGGGCATCGCGCCTCTCCTGTAGGGAACGGACGCGCCAGGATGCCTGCGGTGCCGGCGCACGTCATCCGGCCGTGCGCCCGATATTGCGGCACGGTCCTCCCTATTTTTCGCAGCGGCGCCCGCTCGGCTGCGAGCTGCGCAATATGGGTCGGCTCGCGCTGCACTCCGGGGGCCTGATCCCGATGCGCGCGATGCGCGCGGCCGCGATGCTGTGCTCGCGTTTCCTTCAACCGCACAGGAGCCAGCACCATGAACACTTCCTTCATTCGAACCGCGTCCGTCGCCACGATCGCGCTGCTATCCCTCCCGCTCCCCGCGCCTGCGCAGGAGGAGATCGCCGCCGAACTCGCGCTCGCACAAGCTGCCACGGCGAATCTGCGGACGCTCGAAGCCGCCCGCGCGGCCGGTTATTCGCAGTTCCACGGCTGCATCGAGGAACCGGGCAAGGGTGCGATGGGCATTCACTTCGTCAATGAAGCGCTTGCCGGCGATGCGGTGCTGAACCCGGCGCGCCCGGAAGCGCTGCTGTTTGCGCCCGGTGCCGCCGGCACGCCGGAGCTGGTCGGGGTCGAATACATCGTATTCCGCGACACCTGGCACGCAGGCCACGCGGAGCCGCCGGCGCTTTTCGGTCATCCGCTGCATCTGACCGCGAGCCCGAACCGCTATGGGATCCCGGCGTTCTACGCGCTGCACGTCTGGATCTGGCGCCTTAATCCTTCCGGGACGTTCGCCGATTGGAATCCGCAGGTCGGCTGCGCAGACCGCCACGGCGATGCCGGCGCGATCGGCGTGCTGCCGGCGCACGGTTCGACTCACGAGTAGCGTTTGGCTGCCGCCGGCCACAAATCAGGGCCGGCGGAAGCCCGGCTGCGGATTCCCGATCTTGCCCGCCGACAGCCGCTGTCGACACAATGCGCGCGTCGATGGCTCGCTTGCAGATGATGGACAAGACGCCTTTCGACCGCGGCTTCGATGCGGGATCGCGCCGCGGCGAATACGAGTTCGAATACGCGCGCGGCAAGCCGCGCAATCCCTACCCGGCCGGCACGCCGGAGCGGTTGCAGTGGTTCGACGGCTTCATGGAAGGCGCCGAGCGCCGGATTGGCAACGGCGGGGACTGACAGCTTCCGGGCGCGCCGTCGCACGGCACGACGC
>DATLGW010000751.1:0-1537 GCA_035540315.1 Burkholderiaceae bacterium
GTCGGATGCCCTCGTGGAAGATTTCGGTCGCGGTCGGATTGTAGGTTCCGGCCGCGCCCCCGCCGATGTCCGACTGGTGCGCCCGATTGCAGGTGAACGCGACCAGCCGCTGTTCATGGAACACGGGTCGCGCAATGACCCAGTCCGGTAGATGATTGCCGCCGGCCTCGTACGGGTCGCTCAGGACGAAGACGTCGTCGGCGGCGAGGTCCGATCGGTACGACTGCAGCAGCGCGCGGATCGCAAAGCCGCCGCCGCCGGTGTGGATCGGTATACCGTCGGCCTGCGACACGACCGAGCCGTTCGAGTCGGTGATGAAGCAGGAGAAATCGTGCGCATGACTGAAGATCGGGCTGCGGGCGGTGCGCAGCATCACCAGCCCCATTTGCTGGCTAATGTTGTCGAGCCGATTCTGCACGACAGCGACAGCGATCGGGTCGGGCTGCTTCATTGCGCACCTTCGCCAGCGGAAACAAGGTGAATCAGGTAATTGCCTGCCGCGTCGATCTCGAGCAGATCCTGCGGGCCCACGAACACCGTCGTCGTTTCCTCCTCGACGATCAGCGGTCCCTGGATCCGGTGGCCCGGCCGCAGCGTTGCGCCGCGGTACACGTCGGTGTCGGCCCAGCCGTGCTCGAAACCCAGGAATGCCCGGCGCCGCTCGGTCGGGGTGGCCGCAGCTTGCGCCGGCGGCGGCCCCTCGGTCGCGAGCGTCGGCAGCAAGCCCAGCGCCACCACGCGCAGCTTCGTCACCTCGAGCACGCCGCTGGGCTGGAAGTGCCCGTACAGCCGGCTGTATTCGCGCTCGAAATCGTCGCGCAGCTTCCCGCGCTCGGTCACCGCGCCGTCGAGCACGACCCGGACGTCCCATTGCTGCCCGAGATACCGCAGATCCATCTCGCGGCGCAGCACGATCGAATCGCCTGACATTCCGCTGTCGGCGAGCGTGCGCCGCCCTTCCCGCTCCAACCCGGCGAAGATCGTTTCCAGCTCGTCGTCGCTCGCGTCGTCGAGCCGCCGCACGTAGCCGCGAACGAAGTCGTGCCGCACGTCCGCGTGCAGCATCCCGAGCGCGCAGAACGCGCCGGACAGCCGCGGCACGTACACGCTGCGGCACTGGAGCAGCCGCCCGATGCTCGCGCCGTGCATCGGTCCGGCACCGCCGGCGGCGACCAGCACGAAGCGGCGCGTGTCGTAGCCGCGCTCGATGCTCAGCCGTTGCACTGCGCCCAGCAGCTTCTGCTCGAGCAGCTCGATGATTCCCGCTGCCGCGGTCTCGACGTCGATTCCGAGCGGCGTGGCGACCGACTGTTGGATCGCCTGTCGCGCCAGCCCCGGGTCGAGCCGGATTGCGCCGCCCGCGTAGCTTCCGGCCCTCAGCCGCCCGAGCACCAGCAGCGCGTCGGTGATCGTGGGTTCGGTGCCGCCGAAACCGTACGCGGCCGGGCCCGGGCGTGCACCGGCGCCTTCGGGCCCGACGAACAGCATGCCGGCTGCGTCGACGCCGGCGATCGCGCCGCCGCCGGCGCCGACCGTG
>DATLGW010000752.1:0-3428 GCA_035540315.1 Burkholderiaceae bacterium
GTCTCGCCATCGCCGCCGGGCGGCGACGCCTCGGCGGCCGGCGCCGGCGCGGCCGATGCCTTGGCGGAGGCGCCCGGTGCCTTGGCGGCGGGCACCTTTCGCGCGCCACCGCCCCGGCGCCGCTTGACCTCCTCCTGGCGGATCAGATCGTCATAGAAGATGAACTCGTCGCAGTTCGCGCTCAGCAGGTCCGACGTCGATTCGCGCACGCCGATCCCGATCACGTACTTGTCGTTCTCGCGCAGCTTCGACACCAGCGGCGAGAAGTCCGAGTCGCCGCTGATGATCACGAACGTGTCGACGTGCGACTTCGTGTAGCACAGGTCCAGCGCGTCGACGACCATCCGGATGTCGGCCGAGTTCTTGCCGGACTGGCGCAGGTGGGGAATCTCGATCAGCTCGAACGCCGCTTCGTGCATCTTCGCCTTGAAGTCCTTGTAGCGGTTCCAGTCGCAGTAGGCCTTCTTCACGACGATGCTGCCTTTCAGCAGCAGCCGCTCGAGCACCTTCCGGATGTCGAACTGCGCGTTCTTCAGCTCGCGCACGCCCAGCGCAATGTTCTCGAAATCGCAGAACAGCGCCATGTTGACGATCTCGGGTGGGTTGGGCATCGGGTGCGGACTCCTGGATCGGGACCGTAGGGTTGAATTGTGCCTCGAACCTGCCGATACTGTACATATGTCCAGTCTCGGGAGTTACGCCGAGCTGCACTGCCTGA
Organism: Burkholderiaceae bacterium; assembly: GCA_035540315.1. Lineage (GTDB taxonomy): Bacteria > Pseudomonadota > Gammaproteobacteria > Burkholderiales > Burkholderiaceae_E > DATLGW01. The sequence continues at coordinate 719 of DATLGW010000752.1, forward strand.
CCAACTTCTCGTTCCTGCAGGGGGCATCGCACCCGGAGGAGCTGGTCGCGCGGGCCCAGGAGCTCGACTATACGGCGCTGGCGATCACCGACGAGTGCTCGCTGGCCGGCGCCGTGCGCGCGCACCTGCAGGCCCGCAGCGCCTCGATGCCGATCCTGGTGGGCGCGCAGTTCTCGCTGCGTGACGCGCTGCCGCAGGCGAGCGCGTCGCGACTGGTGCTGCTGGCGCGCGATCGCGCCGGTTACGGCCGGCTGTCGCAGCTGATCACGACCGCTCGGATGCGCGCGGACAAGGGCCAATACCGGCTGCTGCGCGAAGACCTCGACGGCGGCGTCGACGGTTGCCTCGCGCTTTGGGTACCCGACGCGGGCGTCGATCCGGACGATCTGGCTGCGCAAGCGCGGTTCTTCGCCGACCGCTTCGCCGGCAATGCGTGGATTGCGGCCGAGCTGCTGTCGCGCGGCACCGACGCCGCCTGGCTCGAGCTGCTGCGCGCGGTGCAGCGCCGCTGCGGCCTGCCGCTGGTGGCCGCCAGCGACGTGCGGTTCCACGTGCGCTCGCGCAAGGCGCTGAACGACGTGCTGGCGGCGATCCGCCTGAACGAGCCGCTGCATGCGCTGGGGCTGGCGCTGCCGGCGAATGCCGAGCAGCATCTTCGCAGCCGGCTGCGGCTGGCGCACATTTATCCGCCCGAGCTGCTGGAGCAAACGCTCGAGGTCGCATCGCGTTGTCGATTCTCGCTCGACGAACTGCGCTACGAGTACCCGGAGGAGATCGTGCCGGCCGGCGAGACGCCGACCAGCTGGCTGCGCAGCCTGACCTATCGCGGCGCGCAAATCCGTTATCCGCACGGGCTGCCGCCGAAGGTCCGCAATCAGATCGAGCACGAGCTCGCGCTGATCGCCGACCTGAAGTACGAGCCGTATTTCCTGACGGTCGCCGACCTGGTCCACTACGCGCGCTCGCAGGACATCCTGTGCCAGGGCCGCGGCTCGGCGGCGAACTCGGCGGTCTGCTATTGCCTGGGGGTGACCGAGGTCGATCCGGCCCGGCTGAGCGTGCTGTTCGAGCGATTCCTCAGCAAGGAACGCAACGAGCCGCCGGACATCGACATCGACTTCGAGCACCAGCGCCGCGAGGAAGTGATCCAGTACATCTATCGCAAGTACGGCCGCGACCGCGCGGCGCTGACCGCGACGGTGATCACGTATCGGCCGCGCTCGGCGATCCGCGACGTCGGCAAGGCGCTGGGAATCGACGCCGACCGGATCGACCGGTTCGCGAAGGACATGAACTGGTGGGATGGCCGTCGGATCGGCGACCGTCGGCTCGCCGATTCCGGCTTCGATCCCGGATCGGCGATCGTGCAGCACTGGGTCGAGCTCACGCACGCGCTGATCGGATTCCCGCGCCATCTGTCGCAGCACAGCGGCGGGTTCGTGATCGCGCGCGACTCGCTGTCGCGGCTGGTGCCGATCGAGAACGCGGCGATGCCCGAGCGCAGCGTGATCCAGTGGGACAAGGACGACCTCGATGCCTTGGGGCTGCTGAAGATCGACGTGCTCGCGCTCGGGATGCTGACGGCGATCCGGCGCGCGCTCGCACTGATCGCAGGCCGGCGCGGGCTCGAATCCGCCGGCGGCACCGGTGCGGCGCCAGCTTTCCGGCTGCAGGACATTCCGTCCGAGGATCCCGAGACCTACGAGATGCTCTGCCGCGCCGATTCGGTCGGCGTGTTCCAGGTCGAGTCGCGCGCGCAGATGTCGATGCTGCCGCGGCTGCAGCCGCGCTGCTTCTATGACCTGGTGATCCAGGTCGCGATCGTGCGGCCCGGACCGATCCAGGGCGGCATGGTGCATCCGTACCTGCGCCGCCGCCAGGGCCTGGAACCGATCGAGTACCCGCGCGACGAGATCCGCCCTGCGCTCGAGCGCACGCTCGGCGTGCCGATCTTCCAGGAACAGGTGATGCAGATTGCGATGCTCGCAGCCGGTTTCACGCCCGGAGAGGCCGACCAGCTTCGCCGCGCGATGGCTGCCTGGCGGCGCAAGGGAACGCTGCAGCGATTCGGCGAGAAGCTCGTTGCCGGAATGCTCGAGCGCGGCTACAAGCGCGAGTTCGCCGATGCGATCTTTCGGCAGGTCGAAGGCTTCGGCGAGTACGGCTTTCCCGAGAGCCATGCGGCCAGCTTTGCGCTGCTCGTGTACGTGTCGAGCTGGATCAAGCGGCACGAGCCCGCGGCGTTCGTTGCCGCGATGCTGAACTCGCAGCCGATGGGGTTCTATGCGCCGGCGCAACTGGTGCGCGACGCGCGCGAGCACGGCGTGCAGATCCGCCCGGTCGACGTCCGGGTGAGCGACTGGGACTGCACGCTGGAGGAAACGACGGCGTCGCCGCCGCAGATCGAAGGCGGCATCGATTACCGGCCGCAACCGGCGATGCGGCTCGGGCTGAACCGTGTCAGCGGATTGGGCGAAGCGGCAGCGAAGCGGCTGATCGCGGAACGCACGCGCCGGCAGCAGTCGGACGCCGCCGCAATGCCGTTCACCGATGTCGAGGACCTCGCGCGCAGCGTGTCGCTGACCCAGCGCGACCTGCAGGCGCTCGCGCATGCGGGGGCGCTCGCCGGCCTGAGCGGTCACCGCACGAATGCCGCCTGGCAGGTCGCCGCGATCCAGCCGCTGCCGCCGCTGTTGGCCTGCACCCGTTT
>DATLGW010000753.1:0-3276 GCA_035540315.1 Burkholderiaceae bacterium
GTACGACCCGCGCCGGAACTCGCCGTCGGTGACCACGCCCAACCCCGCCTGTTCCTGCAGCCGGACGACGTCGCGGATCGCGTCGTCCTGCAGCCGATGGAACTGCTCGGGCGCCAGCTTGCCGGCCGCGAAATCCCGAAACGCCTGCTTCAGCGGCGCCGGCCGCAGCAGGCTGCCCACATGGTCGGCGCGAAACGGCGGCGGATGCGGTACCCAGTGTCGGGTCGCACCGGCGGGGGTGTCCTTCAAAGGTGTCTCCTGCTAATCTCGCGGGCGCAGCCGCACGCGCGGGCAAGGCCGCGGTCCTCGTGCGACGGATCGGCCGATTCTCGCCCGCGCTTGCAGCCGGCGCAACCGATCGCTGCGGTTCACGGCGCCGGCTTTCGCAGAACGATCATTGAACTGGAGACCAGATGAGCACATTGAAGAATCGCAGTCGCCGGCGCGCGAACGCTGCGCTGGCTGCCGGCGCAGCAACTGCAGCGCTGGCGCCGTTCGGAATCGTCCGCGCGCAGGCGCAGAAGCTGCGCGTCGGCGTGCTGCTGCCGCGCTCCGGCGTGCAGGGCTTCATCGGCCAGTCGTGCCAGATCGGCGCCGACGTCGCGCCGCCGGTCATTCGCGAGCTGGTCGGCGTCGACGTCGAGCTGATGAATGCCGACACCGAGACCAACGTCGACGTCGCCCGCAGCCGCGCCGAACGCCTGATCCAGGAAGGCGCGCAGGTGCTGGTCGGTCCGTTCGACTCGGGCGCGGCGATCGCGATCTCGCAGGTCGCCGAGCAGCGCGGCATACCGTTCGTGATCAACATCGCCGCGGCGCCGCAGATCACCGAGCAGGGATACAAGTACGTGTTCCGCAACTTTCCGACCGCGATCGAGCTCACCCGCAACGGGCTGTCGCTGATCGGCGATCTGTTCCGCGCGACGAACGTCGCTCCGCGCACGGCCGTGTTCATGCACGTGAACGACACGTTCGGGACGTCGATGCAGAAGGGCATCTCTGCGATCCTGCCGGGGCTCACGCACTTGCCGTTCCGGATCGTCGAGACGGTGTCGTACGACCCGGCCGCCCGCGACCTCTCGGTCGAAGTCGCGAGGGCGAAGGCGAGCAATGCCGACTTCGTGCTGCTCGTGTCGCGGCTGAACGACGCGATCATCCTGCGCCGCGAGATGGTGCGCCAGCGCTGGAACCACATGGGAATCGTCAGCCCGGGCTCGCCCGGCATGTACGAGGATCAGTTCTTCAAGGCGCTGGGCAAGCTGTCGGACCACTGCATCTCCAACGTTCCCTGGTACGACCCGAAGTCGAAGCTGACCGAGATGGTCGTCAAGCAGATGGAGAAGCAGTTCCCGCGCGAGCGGCTGGCGACCGGCCACGGCCTGAACGTCAGCTACACGTTCGAGTCGCTGCTGATCGCCGCCGACGCGTTCAAGCGCGCCGGCACCGCGAATCCGCAGCAGCTGACCGACGCGATCCGCGCAACGAACATCACCGAGCGGATGAGCGTCGGCGGCCCGATCCGCTTTGATGCGAAAGGACAGGTGCAGGGCAACCTGTCGGCGTGCCTGCAGAACCGCGACGGGATGCCGCGGGTGGTGCTGCCCGCGAACGTCGCCGAGGCGAAGCCGATCTTCCCCTGGCCCGACTACAAGCGCAGCTGATCGGGCAATTGACCGGTCGGGGCGGGGGGCGTGCAGCCGCTCGCCCCGGACCGGTTGCGGCCGGCGGCGGCCGGTCCGCCGGTGCGGGCAAAACCCTTGCGCCGGGATCGGTTCCAACTCGCGCGCCTCGTGCGTGCTGCGAAACTTTCCGCTTCGGCGCGCGGCGCAGCCGCGTCTGCCGCTTGCGCGGCAGCAGCCGCTGACAGCGCGACGATACCGCCACTCCTCCTCGAGGTAATCACAATGACGCGTCGCTCCTTTCTCGCGAAATCCGCAGTCGGCGCCGCCGCGGCCACCACGCTGGCCGCGCCGGCGATCGTTCGTGCGCAACCGGCCGTGCGCTGGCGCATGGCGTCGAGCTTTCCGAAAGCCGTCCCCGCGATCTGGGGCGCCAGCGAGCTGCTGGTGCAGCGGGTCGGCGAGATGACCGGCGGCCGGTTTCAGATCTCGCTGCACGCCGGCGGCGAGCTGGTGCCGCCGTTCCAGGTGCTCGATGCGGTGCAGAACGGCACCGTCGAGTGCGGGCACACCGCGCTGTACTACTTCTTCGGCAAGGATCCGACCTGGTCGTTCGGCACGATCGTTCCGTTCGGGCTCAATGCGCGCCAGTTCGCCGCGTGGTGGTACTACCTGGGCGGCGAAAAGGTGTTCAACGAGTTCGCGAACCAGCACGGCATCACCGCGATCTACGGCGGCAACACCGGCGCGCAGATGGGCGGCTGGTTCCGGCGCGAGATCAACACCGTCGACGACCTGAAGGGACTGAAGTTCCGCATCGCGGGTCTGGCGGGCACGGTGCTGTCGCGGCTCGGCGTGGTGCCGCAGCAGATCCCGGGCGGCGAGGTCTACGCGGCGCTCGAGCGCGGCACGATCGATGCGACCGAATGGGTCGGGCCGTTCGACGACGAGCGGCTGGGCTTCCACAAGGTCGCGAAGTTCTACTACTACCCGGGCTGGTGGGAAGGGTCGGCCGCGGTGCACGCGATCGTCAACAACAAGGCCTTCGAAGCGCTGCCGGCCGAATACCGGACAGCGTTCCGGGCTGCGACCGCCGAGTCGCTGCAGCACTTCCTCGCGCGCTACGACGCGGAGAACCCGCAGGCGATCCGCCGGCTGGTCGCCGGCGGCGCGCAGCTGCGCGCGTTCTCGCGGCCGATCCTCGATGCGTCGTACAAGGCGACGCAGGAGGTGTACGCCGAGATCGCGGGTCAGAACCCGGCGTTCAAGAAGGTGCACGACAGCTTCTTCGCGCACCAGCGCGACATGATCGTCTGGTGGCGCGTCGGCGAGAGCAGCTTTGACGACTACATGGCGCAGACGCTGCGGCGCTGAAGCTCTCGCGCCGCGGCGCTACGGCGCGCAGGCGAGCACGCCTGCGCGTCAGCGCGGCGACGCGAGCTCGCCGCGCTGGTAATCGCGGATCGCCTGCTCGATCTCGGCGCGCGAGTTCATCACGAACGGGCCGTACTGCACGATCGGCTCGTGCAGCGGCTTGCCCGCCAGCAACAGGAACCGCGCGCCTGCGGCACCGGCACGCACGCGCAGCGTGTCGCCGTCCGACAGCACGCCGGCCGATTGCGCCGGCAGCTCGCGGTGGTCGTCGTCGCGCTCGCCC
>DATLGW010000754.1:0-10434 GCA_035540315.1 Burkholderiaceae bacterium
GCATCGTGCTGCTCGACGCGGTCGAGCAGGTCGCCGAGCAGGACGCGCACATCGCCGGCTTCGTGCTCGAGGCAGGGCGCGCGGTCGTCGTCGCGGTCAACAAGTGGGATTGCGTCGGGCGCCACGAGCGCGACCGGGTCAAGGCGGAGCTGCAGCGCAAGCTGCATTTCCTGGATTACGCGCGGATGCATTTCATCTCGGCGCTGCGGGCCCAGGGGATCGGCATGCTGATGCGCTCGGTCGATCGGGCGTACGAGGCGGCGACCGCGAAGCTGTCGACGCCGCGACTGACGCGGGCGCTGCACGAGGCGGTCGAGCGCCAGCAGCCGCCGCGGCGGGGCCCGATCCGGCCGAAGATGCGTTATGCGCATCAGGGCGGCCAGAACCCGCCGATCATCGTGATCCACGGCAACTCCCTCGACCGGGTTCCGGACTCGTACCGGCGTTATTTGGAAGGGTGGTTCCGCGACAAATTCGCTTTGCAGGGCACGCCGCTGCGGGTGGAATTCCGCAGCGGGCGCAATCCTTACGTCGACGAGTGAGTCGGACAGGCGTCAAGTAGCCAATCCGCAACGATTTCGGTAGAGTCGACAGCGGCGATCTTGTTTCCCGATCGAGGCGCCCCCATAACCACAGAGCAGAACCGGAGCCGCCATGAGCAACAAAGGGCAATTACTACAAGACCCGTTCCTGAACCTCCTTCGAAAGGAGCACGTTCCGGTCTCGATCTACCTCGTCAACGGGATCAAGCTGCAGGGTCAGATCGAATCGTTCGACCAATACGTGGTCCTGCTTCGCAACACCGTGACCCAGATGGTCTACAAGCATGCGATCTCCACGGTCGTGCCGTCGCGGGCGGTGAATTTCCATCAAGAGAGCACTGAAAGCTGAACGAGAACGCTTCCCGGAAACTGTCCAAGCCCGGCAACCTGGCATTGCTGGTCGCTGCCGCGTTCGGTCGCGAACGCCGCAGCAACGAATCGCTCGACGAGCTGGCGGCGCTGGCCGAATCGGCCGGGCTGAATCCCACCGACCGCATCGTCTGTCACCGCGCCCGCCCCGATCCGGGGCTGTTCATCGGATCCGGCAAGGCCGAGGAGATCGGCGCCCAGGTCAAGGCCGACGGCATCGACTACGTGCTGTTCGACCAGCCGATCAGCGCGGTGCAGCAGCGAAACCTCGAGCGCGCGTGGGGCGTGCGCGTGCTCGACCGCACAGAACTGATCCTCGACATCTTCGCGCAGCGCGCGCGCAGCCACGAAGGCAAGCTGCAGGTCGAGCTCGCCCGGCTCGAGCACCAGTCGTCGCGGCTGGTGCGCGCGTGGAGCCACCTGGAGCGCCAGCGCGGAGGCATCGGCGTGCGCGGGGGCCCCGGCGAAACGCAGCTGGAGATGGACCGCCGGATGATCGGCGACCGCATTCGGCAAGTGCGCGAACGGCTCCAGCGCATCGACAAGCAGCGCCGCACGCGGCGGCGCGCACGCGCGCGCGGCGGCGCGTTCGCGGTGTCGCTGGTCGGCTACACGAACGCCGGCAAGTCGACGCTGTTCAACGCGCTGACCGGCGCCGGCACCTATGCGGCCGATCAGCTGTTCGCGACGCTCGACACGCTGTCGCGCCGGCTGGAACTGGGCGAGGGCCGGCAACTGGTGCTGTCCGACACGGTCGGATTCGTCCGCGACCTGCCGCACCAGCTGGTGGCGGCGTTTCGCGCGACGCTGCAGGAAACCGCCGAAGCGGATCTGCTGCTGCACGTGGTCGATGCATCGGCGCCCGATCGGGCGGAGCAGATCGAGCAGGTCAACCGGGTGCTGCGCGAGATCGGCGCCGAACACGTCCCGCAGCTGCTGGTCTGGAACAAGATCGACGTCGCGGGCCTGCCGCCGGCGGTCGACCGGGATCCCTGTGGTAACATCACCCGCTTGTTCGCCAGCGCCCGCACGGGGGCTGGACTCGACCTGCTGCGCGGCGCACTGGTGGAGCGCCTGGCTGGCGTAGACGCTGCCGCCGCTTCGGAGGCGGATGCCGGTACCGGCAGGAACACCGACAGGCATCCGTCCGACCTGGGCGCGGCAGCCTGAAGCCCTTCCACCTGGCACATCGACGGCATTCTCATGCGGACTCGAATTCGAGCTTTGTTCTCGCTCAATGATCCGGGCTGGGGGCGCAGCGGCGGCTCGGGCGGCTCCGGCGGCTCGGACGATCAGCGTCCGCCGCAGCAGCAGCGTCCGCCCGAGGGGCCGCCGGATCTCGACGAGTTGTGGCGGGACTTCAACCGCAAGCTGAACAACATGTTCGGCCGTGGCGGCGGCGGTTCGGTGCTGCCGCCGCGCGGCGGCGGCTCGTCGATGCGGCCCTCGGGCCGCGGCGCCGGCGCGGGCGTCGGGCTGGTGCTGGGCATCCTGCTGCTGCTGTGGCTCGGTAGCGGCTTCTACATCGTGCAGGAAGGGCAGGTCGCCGCGGTGATGCGGTTCGGCGAATACAAGAGCCTGACCGACCGCCCCGGCTTCAAGTGGCGGCTGCCGTATCCGATCGAGCACCACGAGACGGTCGACGTGCAACGGTTGCGCCAGATCGAGGTCGGCTACCGCAACAACGTGAAGAACAAGGTGCCGCGCGAGGCGCTGATCCTGACCGGCGACATGGCGATCGTCGACCTGCAGTTCGCGGTCCAGTACCGCGTCAACGATCCGACTGCGTGGCTGTTCAACAATCATCCGGGCCCGAACCCTGAGGAGATCGTGCGGCAGGCGGCGGAGACCGCGATGCGCGAGACCGTCGGCCGTTCGGTGATCGATCGCGTGCTGTACGAGGAACGCGAGACGGTCGCGCGCGAAGCCCGGGCGCTGATGCAGAACGTGCTCGATCGCTACCGCGCCGGGATCGGCATCGTCGACGTGACCGTGCAGCAGGTGCAGCCGCCCGAGCAGGTGCAGGCGGCGTTCGAGGACGCGAACCGAGCGGCGCAGGATCGCGAGCGGCTGATCAACGAGGGCGTCGCCTACGCGAACGACGTGATTCCGCGCGCGCGAGGCACCGCCTCGCGGCTCGAGCAGGAAGCGGTCGGCTATCGTCAGCGCGTCATCGCGACCGCGGAGGGCGATGCGTCGCGGTTCACCCAAGTGCTGACCGAATACGCGAAGGCACCGCAGGTGACGCGCGAGCGGATGTATCTGGACACGATGCAGCAGATCTTCGCGAACACGAGCAAGGTGTTCATCGACTCGCGCGGCAGCGGCAACCTGCTTTATCTGCCGCTGGATCGGATACTGCAGCAGGCCGGACAGGCCGAACCCGCGGCACGGCCCGGGCCGCCCGGGCCGCCGGAGCGGCTGGAAACGTCGATCGACGCACAGACGGCGGCGCGCCAGGGGCTGCGCAGCCGCGAGCGGGAAGTCAGCCGCTGAGGCAGGAGCAACGTATGCAGCGAATCATTCCCTTTCTGGTCGGACTGCTGATCGTGCTGGGAATCGGCAGCACGATGGTGTTCACCGTCGATCAGCGGCAGTACGCGCTGGTGTTCGCGCTGGGCGAGGTGCGCCAGGTCGTCACGCAGCCTGGGCTGCACTTCAAGCTGCCGCCGCCGTTCCAGAACGTCGTCTACTTCGACAACCGGATCCTGACGATCGACACCCCCGACGTCGATCGCTTCATCACGGCCGAGAAGCTGAACATCATGCTCGACTCGTTCGTGAAGTGGCGGATCGCCGACCCGCGCCAGTTCTACGTGTCGGTCGGCGGCAGCGAGCTCATCGCCGGCGATCGGATCTCGCGCAGCCTGCGCGATGCGCTGAACAACGAGATCGCGCGCAACACCGTCGCCGACGTGATCTCGGGCGAGCGTCAGGAGATGCTCGACCGGGTCCGCACGCGCGTGTCCGAGGACATGAAGACGATCGGCGCCGACGTGATCGACGTGCGCCTGAAGCGCGTGGACTTCGCCCCCGAGGTCTCCGAGCGGGTGTTCGACCGGATGCAATCGGAGCGCAAGCGCGTCGCGAACGAACGGCGTGCAACCGGCGCGGCCGAATCGGAGCGCATTCGCGCCGATGCCGACCGCCAGCGCGAGGTGATCGTGGCCGAGGCGTATCGGGATGCGCAGCGGGTCCGCGGCGAGGGCGATGCGCAGGCGACCGCGCTGTACGCCGAGGCGTTCGGCAAGAACCCGGAGTTCGCCGAGTTCTACCGCAGCCTGGACGCTTACCGCAACTCGTTCCGCAGCCGCAACGACCTGCTGGTGCTCGATCCGTCGGCGGAGTTCTTCAAGTATTTCCGCAGCAGCGCGGATCCGGGCGTTCGCGACCCGCTGGCGCCGCGCGATCCGCCGGCGACCGCGGCACGCGATGCCCGTGCTCCGGCCGCCGACGTCGCAGGTACGCCTGCGGGAGGGACTGCTCCGGCGGCCGCGGTCGCGCGCGAGCCGGCGGTGCCGACCCGCATCCGTTGATTCGCGCCGGCGATGACGTCGAACCTGATCATCGCGCTTGGGCTGATGCTGATCATCGAGGGGCTGATGCCGCTGATCTCGCCGCCGCAATGGCGCGAGACGATGCGGCGGATCGCGGCACTGCGCAACGGGCAGATCCGCTTCATCGGGCTGACGGCAGTCGTGATCGGCCTGGCGCTGGTGCTGGTCGCCGGCTAGCGGCCGGCGCACGCCGACGACGATGCCGCGCTGGCTGCTGCCCGAGAGCATTGCCGACATCCTGCCGGCCGAGGCGCGACGCATCGAGGATCTGCGCCGCGTGCTGCTCGACGCCTACCGCTCGTACGGTTACGAGCTGGTGATGCCGCCGCTGGTCGAGTACATCGAATCGCTGCTGACCGGCAGCGGTCGAGACCTGGACCTGCGCACGTTCAAGCTGGTCGACCAGCTGTCAGGCCGCACGCTGGGCCTGCGTGCCGACATGACGCCGCAGGTCGCGCGGATCGATGCGCATTTGCTGAACCGGAGCGGAATCACGCGGCTGTGTTACGCCGGCAGCGTGCTGCACGCGCGCGCCGCCGACCTGCTGTCGAACCGCGAGCCGCTGCAGATCGGCGCCGAGCTGTACGGACACGAGGGGCTGGAGGCCGACCTCGAGGTCATCGATCTGCTGCTGCGCTCGCTGCAGCTGGCCGGCGTCGAGCGCGTGCGCCTGGACGTCGCGCACGTGGCGATCGTGCGCACGCTCGTTGCTGCGATCCCGCAGCTTTCCGAGGACGAGGTGTTTCCGCCGCTGCTCGCCAAGGATGCGCCGGCGTTGCGCGAAGCGCTCGGCCGGCGCGCGGCCGGTGCCGCGGCCGATGCGCTGCTCGCGCTGCCCGCGCTCTATGGAACCGCGGCCGATGTGCTGAAGCAGGCGCGCGAGCGGCTGCCGGCGCTGCCGCCGGTCGTCGCCGCGCTCGAACAGCTCGAGCGGCTGATGGATTCGCCGCTGCTGGCCGGCCGCAACGGCCTGGAGCTCGCGGTCGATCTGGGCGATCTGCGCGGCTACCGCTATCACAACGGCATCTCGTTCGCTGCGTACGTGCCCCGGCACCCGACTGCGATCGGCCGCGGCGGGCGCTACGACAACGTCGGCGCCGCGTTCGGCCGCGCGCGTCCGGCAACCGGCTTCTCGCTCGAGCTGCGCACGCTGGCCGAGTGGATTCCTGATCGGCCCCCGGCGCCGGCGATCCTCGCGCCGTGGTCGGACGAGCAGGCGCTGGCCGACGCAGTGCGGCAGTTGCGAGACCGCGGCGAGTTCGTCGTGCAGAATCTGCCGGGTCACGAGCACGAATCGCAGGAGTTTCGCTGCGATCGGGAGCTGGTTCGGGACGGCGAGGGCCGGTGGGTCGTTCGCACACGGACGGTGAGCTGATGGGCACGAATGTGGTCGTGATCGGCACCCAATGGGGTGACGAAGGCAAGGGCAAGGTCGTCGACTGGCTGACCGAGTCGGCGCAGGGCGTCGTCCGGTTCCAGGGCGGGCACAACGCCGGACACACGCTGGTCATCGGCGGGCGCAAGCAGGTGCTGCGACTGATCCCGTCCGGCATCCTGCGCCCGGGCGTCACCTGCTACATCGGCAACGGCGTCGTGCTGTCGCCGGCTGCGCTGCTGCAGGAGATCGACGAGCTCGAGCAGGGCGGCGTCGCGGTGTGCGAGCGGCTGCGGATCAGCGGGTCGTGTCCGCTGATCCTGCCGTACCACGTCGCGCTCGACCAGGCTCGCGAGACCCGCCGGGGCGATGCGAAGATCGGCACGACCGGCCGCGGCATCGGCCCGGCGTACGAGGACAAGGTCGCCCGCCGCGCGGTGCGCCTGCGCGACCTGTTCGCCGAACCCGCGCTGCGCGCGCGGATCGCCGAGGCGCTGGAGTTTCACAACTTCGTGCTGACCCGATATTTCGGCGCGGCGGCGCTCGACGCCGACGAAGTCGCCGACGGCGCGCTGCGGCTGGCCGAGCGGATCCGGCCGATGCTGGCCGACGTGCCGGCGCAGCTGGCCGCGGCGGCGGCGCGCGGCGAGAACCTGCTGTTCGAGGGTGCGCAGGGCGCGCTGCTCGACGTCGATCACGGCACCTATCCGTACGTGACCAGCAGCAACTGCATTGCCGGCGCCGCAGCGACCGGCGCCGGCGTCGGGCCGCAGATGCTGCATTACGTGCTCGGCATCGCGAAGGCCTACGCGACCCGCGTGGGCGCCGGGCCGTTCCCGACCGAGTTGTTCGACGACGTGGGCCGCCATCTGGGCAGCAAGGGCAAGGAGTTCGGCTCGGTCACCGGCCGGCCGCGCCGCTGCGGCTGGTTCGATGCGGTCGCGCTGCGCCGCTCGGTGCAGTTGAACGGCATCAGCGGCCTGTGCGTGACCAAGCTCGACGTGCTCGACGGGCTACCGTCGGTGCGGATCGCCGTCGGCTACCGCCGCGGCGGCGAGTCGATCGAGCTGCTGCCGTTCGGCGCCGACGACGTCGCGTCCTGCGAGCCGGTCTACGAAGACCTGCCCGGCTGGAGCGAGTCGACCTACGGCCTGCGCACCTGGGACGCGCTGCCGGCGGCGGCGCAGCGCTACCTGCAGCGGCTCTCGGAGCTGGTGGGCGTGCCGATCGACATGGTCTCCACCGGTCCGGACCGCGACGAAACGATCCTGCTGCGACACCCGTTCCGGCGATGAAGGACCTGTACGTCAGCTGGGACCAGTATCACCGCCTGATCGAGCGGCTGGCGGTGCAGATCGACGAGTCGGGCTGGCAGTTCGACGCGATCATCTGCCTGGCCCGCGGCGGCCTGCGCGTGGGCGACGTGCTGTCGCGGCTGTTCCGCAAGCCGCTGGGCGTGATGACGACCAGCTCGTACCGCGCGAGCGGCGGCACCGCGCAGGGCGTACTGAAGATCGGCGATGCGATCAGCTGCGCCGAACCCGTGACCGAGGGCCGGGTGCTGCTGGCCGACGACCTGGTCGACTCGGGCGTGACGCTGCAGCGCGTGGTGCCCGAACTGATGCGCCGCTATCCGACGATGACCGAGATCCGCACTGCAGTGCTGTGGGTCAAGGGCGTGTCGGTGTACCGGCCCGATTATTCGGTCGAGTATCTGCCGAGCAGCCCGTGGATCCACCAGCCGTTCGAATCGTACGAGACGATGACGCCGGCCGATCTGAAGCACCGCGCCGGCCCGTGACCCGCTCGCGGGTCGCGCCGGCGATCACCCTGCGCCTCTCGAACGAAAATGGGACCGCTTGCGCGATCCCATTAGAATTGTTTGGTGCCCAGAAGAGGACTCGAACCTCCACAGTGTTGCCACCGCTAGGACCTGAACCTAGTGCGTCTACCAATTCCGCCATCTGGGCACTGTGGCAGAACTCTGCATCGCAGAGAACATTGAATTCTAACAAAAGAGGATTCGCTGTCAATTGACGAAGGCCTGGGTTCCGCCGACGCGCGAAGCGATCCTCGATTGCCTTCGCAAAGCCGATGCGCCGCTGACACCGCGCGAGCTCGCCGAGCGGCTCGATGTGCCGACGCGGCACTTCGATACGCTCGAGCGGCGGATCGTCGCGATGGAGCGCGACGGGCAGCTGTTGCCGAACCGCAAGGGCGTGTTGCTGCTGGCGAGCCGGCTCGATCTGGTGCCGGGCAAGATCCTCGGGCACCGCGACGGCTTCGGGTTTCTGATTCCTGACGAGGGCGGTCCCGACGTCTTCCTGTCGCCGCGCGAGATGCAAAAGGCGATGCATGGCGATCGCGTGCTGGTCAAGCGGATCGGCTTCGACTCGCGCGGCAAGCCCGAAGGCGTGATCGTCGAGGTCACCGAGCGCGCCAGTCGCAGGCTGGTCGGGCGGCTGGTCAACGAGCGCGGCGTCACGATCGTCGTGCCCGAGGACCAGCGGATCAAGCACGACATCCTGATCCCGCCGGGCGATGCGCAAAAGGCGCAGCCGGGGCAGGTCGTGACGGTCGAGATCCTCGAGCCGCCCAGCGGCCATGCGCCGCCGATCGGGCGCGTGGTCGAGGTGCTCGGAGCGATCGACGATCCCGGCATGGAGATCGAGATCGCGGTGCGCAAGTTCGAAGTGCCGCACGAATTCAGCCCGCCGGCGCTGGCCGAGGCCGCTGCGCTGCCGAACCAGGTGCAGGCCGCCGACTACCGGGACCGGGTCGACCTGCGCGACGTGCCGCTGGTGACGATCGACGGCGCCGATGCGCGCGACTTCGACGACGCGGTCTATTGCGAACCGCTGGAGGGCGCTGGGCGGCGCGCGGCCGGCTGGCGGCTGATCGTCGCGATCGCCGACGTCAGCCACTACGTGCAGCCGGGCAGCGCGCTGGATCGCGACGCGCTCGAGCGCTCGACGTCGGTGTATTTCCCGCGTCGCGTGATCCCGATGCTGCCGGAAAAGCTGTCGAACGGGCTGTGCTCGCTCAATCCCGACGTCGATCGGCTGGTGCTGGTCGCCGACATGGTGATCACCGCCCGCGGCAAGGTGAAGGCCTATCAGTTCTACAACGCCGTGATGCATTCGGCGGCGCGGCTGACCTACGACGAGGTGTGGGGCATCCTGTCGGGGCGCGATGCGCTGGCGATCCGCCAGCGCGACGCACTGGTGCCGCACCTTCACCAGCTGTACGAGCTGTATCGGGTGCTGGCGAAGGCGCGCGAGGTTCGCGGCGCGATCGACTTCGAGACGGTCGAGACGCAGATCATCTGCGATGCCGCCGGGCGCATCGAGCGCATCGTCGCGCGAACCCGAAACGATGCGCACAAGCTGATCGAGGAGTGCATGCTCGCGGCGAACACCTGCGCGGCCGATTTCATGCAGCGCAGCCGTCACCCGGGGCTGTACCGCGTGCACGAGGGCCCGACGCCCGAGCGGCTTGCGCTGCTGCGCGAGTTCCTCGGCGGTCTCGGGCTGACGCTGGGCGGCGGCGACGAGCCCAAGCCCGCCGATTACGCGAAGCTTGCCGAGCAGATCCGCAACCGGCCGGACTCGGCGCTGCTGCAAACGATGCTGCTGCGCTCGATGCAGCAGGCGATCTATTCGCCGTCCACGGTCGGCCACTTCGGCCTCGCCTACGACGCCTATGCGCATTTCACGTCGCCGATCCGCCGTTACCCGGACCTGCTCACGCACCGGGTGATCAAGTCGTTGCTGCAAGGCAGCCGCTATCGGCCCACGTTCGAGTTCGGCGGCACCGACGAGGAAAGGATCGCGCCGCCGGCGTCGGGATCGGCGACGCGCCGGCGCGCTGCCACCAGGGAGGCCGCGACCCGCGGGCGAACGCAAGGGGTCGATCCGGCGGAGCTCGACGTGTGGGAGCGGCTGGGAATGCTGTGCTCGGCGAACGAGCGCCGCGCCGACGACGCGTCGCGCGACGTGGAGGCGTGGCTGAAGGCGCAGTACATGCGCGAGCGCGTCGGCGAGCAGTTCCGCGGCCGGATCACCGGCGTGGCGCCGTTCGGCATCTTCGTGACGCTGAACGAGCTGTTCGTCGAAGGCATGGTGCACGTGTCCGAGCTCGGCAGCGAATATTTCCAGTACATCGAAGCGGCGCACGAGCTGCGCGGCGAGCGCACCGGGCAGCGGTTCCGGCTGACCGACGAGCTCGACGTGCAGGTTTCGCGGGTGGACCTGGAGGCGCGGCGGATCGAATTCCGCCTGGTTCGCTCCGATGCCGCTCGCAGCGAGCTGCGCGCAGTCGCTCGCGCCGCGGGTGCCGAGCAGAGCGCGCCGCGGGTCGGCCGCAAGGCCGCCAGCGGCAAGACCGAGCGGATCCGCCGCGCCCGCGCGGAGCGGCAGGCGGCGCGCCAGCGCAACGGCGCCAGCGAAAAGCGCAGCGGCCCGCGCCGGCGCCGGCGCTGACGCCGCGCGACTCCGCGTGATCATCCACGGTTTTCACGCCGTCACCAGCCGCCTGAGGCAGGCGCCGCAGTCGGTGCGCGAGCTGTACGTCGACGCGCAGCGCAATGATG
>DATLGW010000755.1:0-6378 GCA_035540315.1 Burkholderiaceae bacterium
CGGGCGCCGCTGACGGCAGCGGCGCCCGAACCAGCCGTCGACGTCGGCGTAGCCGAGCGTATCGGTCTGCAAGGTCTCGTAGGTGCCGGACGATCTGAGCTCGCGCGCGATCCGCATCGTCAGCGACAGCGCTGCGCGCGCGGCCCCGGAGCCCACCGACACCCGCGCGACGCCGAGGCGGCGCAATTCGTCGATCGGCGGGCATCCGGGCACGGTCAGCACGTTGATCGGGCCGCCGATGCCTTCGACCAGCCGCCGGATCGAATCGGATCGGGTGACGCCGGGAACGAACACGCAGTCGGCGCCGGCGTCGCGATAGCGGCGACCGCGGCGAATGCTTTCGGCAATCCGCGATTCCTCGTCACCGAGCCGCTTCCACCACGAATCGGTGCGGGCGTTGATGACGAACGCGATCCCCAGCGCATCCGCGGCCTGCCGTACCGCGCGGATCCGCGCCACCTGCGAATCGACGTCGACCAGCGCGTCAGGCGCTCCGGCAGCGGCGCTGTCCTCGAGGTTCGCGCCGACCGCCCCGGCGGCGACTGCCGCCTCGCAGGCGCGCGCGACGTCCTGCGGCGTATCGCCATAGCCGCGGCCCAGATCGGCAGTGACCGGCAGAAAGACCGATGCGGCAATCCGCTCGATCGCATCGAGCATCGCCTGCAACGGCAGCGAGTCGTCGTCCGGGTAACCATGCGCCCATGCGACGCCGGCGCTGCTGGTGCCGATCGCATCGAACCCCGCGAGCTCGAAAGCGCGGGCGCTCGCGGCATCCCATGCATTGCCGATCAGCAGCGGTGCGCGCCGATCGTGCAGCGCGCGCAAGCGCTGTGCCTTCGCCGCCTGTGCCGCATCCACTCGCATGCTTCCCCTTCCCGTCGCCGTTGCGTGCAGGCAGCGCAGCGCGCGCCGCACCGCCGCTCGCAGTCACATCATCGCGCCGCCGGCCCGGCTTGCCGGCTGCTGCGAGTCCTCGCGCTGCTGCAGCGCAAAGATCGACGTGTAGCCGCCCGACCAGTCCGGCGGGATCAGGCACGGGCGCGGATCGTGATGAGCGAACGACGCCCGCTTGCCGCGCAGGATCGCCTGGTCGTGCTTCGGCTTGATCGGATTGACCGTGTACGGGAATGCATCGGCCGAGCTCAGCGTGTACAGCAGCAGCGGCCGGCCGATGTCCGAGTCGTTGCGTGGCGACCCGTGGATCGTGCGGCAGTTGTGCAGCGTCAGCGAGCCGGCCGGTCCGGTCAGGTACTTGACCGTCGACAGGTCGAGCTTCGCGACGTCCTCGTCGCGCAGCGATCCGGTCCAGTTGCCCGCGGCGTCGTATTGGCTGAGCATCGGCTCGATCAGGTGGCTGCGCGGCACCACGCCGACCGGCCCCTGGTCCATCCCGCAGTCGTACAGATAGGTGCCGACGGTCAGCGGCGAGTAGTTCGTGTGCGGCCAGAACGAGATGTCGTAATGCCACTTGACCTCGGCGCCGCCGCGGGCCCACTTGAAGTTCAGCTTCGCGTGATGGAACTTCACGTCCGGCCCGACCAGATCGGCGACGATGTCGGGCAGCGGCGACTCGCGAACGTAATCGAAGAATGCCGGATGGTGCTCGTCGGGATTCGATACGCGCCGCAGCCGCGGCGCGTCCGGCCGGTGATCCGGTTCGAGATCGAAGACCTTGTCGGACTTGCCGACCTGCCGGCTGCGCTCGACCATCTCGTCGACCGCTGCACGAAGCCGCTCGATCCAAGGGATCGGGATCACCCGCTCGAGCAGCAGGTAGCCTTCGGCGAAGTAGAACTCGCGCTGCTGCTGCGACAACACGCGCGGCGGGATCGCCAGCACTTGTTCGGGGGTCATGTGGATCCTCCTTCGAACGTCGCCTTCTGGAATTTCGGCCGAGCCGCGACTACCGCAGCTGCAGCATCTGCGTCGGCAGCCACGTCACCAGCCCGGGCCAGGTGATCGTGATGACGAGCGCGAGCACCTGCAGCGCGATGAACGGCATCACGCCGCGATACATGTGCGCGATCGTGATCTGCGCGGGCGCGACCGCGCGAAGATAGAAGATCGCCGGCGCCATCGGCGGGGTCAGGTAGCTGGTCTGGATGATGATCAGGAACAGGATGCAGAACCAGATCGGGTCGTAGCCGGCCTGCGTGACCAGCGGCACGAAGATCGGGATGAAGATCAGCACGATCGAGATCCAGTCGAGGAAGAACCCGGACAGGAACACGATCAGCAGCAGCATCGCCAGCAGGACTGCGCGCGACAGCTCGAGGTCGGTGATCAGCTGGTTCGCGAGCTGGATCCCGCCGGCGCCGATGAACACGCCGGTGAACAGCGTCCCCGCCAGCAGCACCGCCATGATCATCGCAGTGATCCGCAGCGTGCGCAGCAGCGCTTCCCACAGCCCGCTCCACGTGAAGTGCCGGTACAGCACCGTCAGCCCGACCGAGCAAAGCGCTCCGATCGCCGCGGCCTCGGTCGGCGACGCCCAGCCGAGCAGGATCGATCCGAGCACCGCGAAGATCATGAAGATCGGCGGCAGCAGGTTGCGGGTCGTGATCAGCAGCTTCTGCGCGAGCGTCGGCTCGCCCGGCTCGCGCGGCAGCCGCGGGCCCGCGCTCGGATCGACGATGCACACGATCAGGATGTACGCGAGGTACAGCCCGCCCATCATCAGGCCGGGGAACAGCATCCCGTACATCAGGTCGCCGACCGACAGGTTCGCCAGCGGCCCCATGACCACGACGACGACCGACGGCGGGATGATCGTGCCGAGCGACCCGCCGGCGCAGATCGTGCCGCTGATCAGGCCCTTGTTGTAGCCGTAGCGCAGCATCGCCGGGATCGTCAGCAGCCCGACGATCGACTCGGTCGCGCCGATCACGCCCGACGAGGCGGCGAAGATCACGCACATCAGCACCGTCGCGAGCGCCAATCCGCCGGGCAGCCGCCGGGTCCAGATGTGGATCGCCTCGAACAGCCGGTCGGCGATGCCGGATTTCTCCAGCATCGCGCCCATGAACACGAACAGCGGCACCGCCGCCAGCACGAAGTTCGACGACAGATCGTCGATCTTCTCGATGAACTGGAAGATCACCCGCGGCCCGAACGTGACGAGCCCGAACGTGACCGCAGTGATCATCATCGCGAACGCGACCTGCACGCCCAGGAACATCAGCACGAACGCGGTCGGCAGCATCAGGAATGCGTACCAGCTCATCGTTCGGCCGCGTCAGGAGTGCGCCCGCGGCGCCGGCGGCGATATCGACAGCCGGGACAGCGCTTTCAGCAGTTCGGCCAGCACTTGCAGCGCGAACAGCGAGAAGCTGACGACGAACACGACTCGAAACGGCCACACCGGCAGGTTCAGCGCCGATTGGCCGCTGCGCTCGCCGCGCGCATAACCCTCGAGCAGGTAGCCCAGCAGCGCCCAGCTGAGCCAGACGAGCAGCACCAGCATCACCGAGTAGCTCGCGACGTCCAGCAGCGCGCGCGTGCGGCCGGCGAAGCGGGTCGAGAAGACGTCGATGCGGATGTGTTCGCCCGCCCGCAGCGTGTACGCCAGGCCGAGCAGGAAATGCGAGCCGGTCAGCAGGTAGCCGACTTCGTAGGCCCAGATCGTCGGCGCATTGAGGACGTAGCGCGACCAGACCTCGTAGCAGGTCGCGAGCACCAGCGGGACGAGCAGCAGCGCGGCAAAGATGCCGACCGCGCCGACTGCCCGCTCGATGACCCCGATCAGTACGCGCAACGGCCGAGCGCCGGATCAGGTCCGCTTGACCTTGACCTTGCGGTAGTCGTCCGCATCGGCCCAAGCCTTGTCGAACTCCTGCAGGCTCTGGTGCACGCGCCCGAACCACTTGTACTTGCCTTCCTTGACGACCTTGTCGGCCCATTCGAGCCCGATCTTGCGCGCCGCATACTGGACCTCGGGGTCGAGCTCGATCACCTGGACGCCCTGCTTCTTGTAGAAGTCCAGCGCCTTTGCGTCCTCGGCGCCGATCCGCGTCCAGCTCTCGAACGTCACGAGCTTCGCGACCAGCTCGACCAGCTTGCGATCGCTCTCGGGCATCTTGTTCCAGACGTCCTTGTTGATCGCCAGCTCGAACGGCGCAGTCGGCTGATGCACGCCCGGGTAGATCAGGTATTTCGCGACCTTGTAGAAGCCCGGCGCGATGTTCTCCCACAGCGTGCCCCACTCGGTCGCGTCGATCGCGCCGCGCTCGAGCATCGGATAGACATCGCCGCCGGCGGTCGTGACCGGAGCGGCGCCCAGATCGCGCGCCATCTCGAGCCAGGCGCCGGCGGTGCGCAGCTTCAGCCCCTTCAGGTCGGCCAGCGTCTTGACCGGCTTGCGCGAATGCAGGAACACCTCTGCGGTGCGGATGAACAGCGGCAGCGACACGATGCCTTCGGTCTCGTCGCGGAACTGCCGCTGCAGCTCGGCCCCGCCCCCCTCGAAGATCCAGTGCAGCATCCGCTCGGTGTCGAACGAGCCGGCATAGCCGCCGAACAGCACCGTCGTCGGATCCTTGCCCCAGTCGTATCCCATCCAGGTGTGGCCGCATTCGGCCAGCCCGTTCTTGACGGTCTCGGGCACCTTCAGCGCATTGCCGAGCGCGCCGCCCGGGAACGTCTGGATCTTGAAGCGCCCGCCCGAGAAGAAATCCATCCGCTCGGCGAACGCCTTGGCGCCGATGTCCATCAGCGGGCCGCCCGGCCAGCCGGTCGCCATTTTCCACGTGTATTTCTGGCCGCTCGTCTGCGCGACCGCCGGCAACGCCGCGGCCAGCGCGGCGCCCGCTCCGGCGAATCCGGCGCCGGTCTTCAGAAACTTGCGCTTGTCCATTCCCGTCTCCTCCAGTTGTCCGTTGGTTCGGCTCAGGCGATCTGCTTTTCCAGCACCGCGATGTCCTCGGGCCGCTCCTGCCGCCAGCGCGCGACGGTCGGCCGCAGGTCTTCGCGCAGGTGCTGCTGATTGTAGCCGTTGAACAGCGTGCCCAGCAGTCCGCGCTTGACGTCGCTGGTTCCCATCAGCCAGTCGGCGATCGGGAACGTCAGGTTCATGTTGTGCGTCATCATGATCCCGAAGTTGTGGTGCGCGGCGTGATGCCGCCGGATCGTGTTGACGAACGGCATGTTGCGGACGAACCAGTTCTCGCGCATGTGGCAGCAATAGTGGAACGTCTCGTAGATCAGGTACTGCCCGATGATCGTCACCATCAGCACGTAGCCGGCGTTCGGGTTGATCAGCCATCCGAGCAGCAGCGCGAACGGCGCGCCCAGCGCCATGAACGAGAACAGCGCGCGCCACGGAAAGAAGATGATCCTGAACTCGCGGGTCGAGTCCACCGTCATCTCGTTGTCGGTGAAGTACTGGTGATGCTGGCGCGTATGGCGGTCATAGATCGCCCGCAGCGCGAACACGTCGACCTTGCGGTGCATCACGTACTTGTGGATCCACCATTCGAACAGGTTCGAGAACAGGAAGATCGGCACGACCAGCAGCCACTCCCAGCTGGCGTTCTGCATCCGCGACACGCACCAGACGATCGCGGCGATGCCGACGACGTAGATGACGGCGATGTGCACGATGCCGTTGTACAGCGGGTGGATTTGCGACTGGTACTGCTCGCGAAACTTGCGTTGGCGTTCGGACATCATGGCGGTTCCTCGCTTCCCCGGATGCGGAGTCCGCGCGGGCGGCGCCTCTCCGGTACACTCGTGATATATCAGCGGTGTACACTAGCGGGCGCCGGGTTCGGTGTCAAGCCGGCGCCGCCGGCGGCGCCGGTCGTGCAGCTGCATCTGCGGCGAACCCCGCCGGGAGATCCGATTGGCAGATCGCGACGATTCCTCTGCACCGCAACGGTCGATGAAGACGATCCGAGCGGCGCCGCGCGCAACGCGCAGCAGCGCCCGGCGCGGCGCCGTGGGGGTGCGCGGCAGCAGCAGCAACAGCAGCGCCGACGCGCTTCCCGCGCGCAAGGCGCGCGTGCGCCGAAACGGCGCGGCCGGATCGCGCCGGCGGGGCAACGGCGCGGCAACGCTGGCCGAACAGGCGTACGTGCGGCTCGAGGAGCTGATCACGACGCTGAAGCTCGCCCCCGGGGCCTCGGTGTCCGAAGGCGAGCTGGCGCGGGCGGTCGGCATGGGTCGCACCCCGATCCGCGAGGCGCTGCACCGGCTCGCGCGCGAGCACCTGATCCGGATCATTCCGCGCCGGGGAATCGTGATCGCACCGATCGACGTCGGCGCGCAGATGCGGCTGCTCGAGCTGCGGCGCAGCGTCGAGAGCATGGTCGCCGCGGCCGCGGCGCGCAAGGCGAGCGCCGAGGAACGCGCGCATTTCGCCGAGCTCGCCGAGCGCTTCGT
>DATLGW010000756.1:0-1518 GCA_035540315.1 Burkholderiaceae bacterium
GTATACGAGGTGGATTTTCAGCGCCGTCGCGATCGAATCAGCGCGACGGCCTCGTTCACGGAGTCGACGACTGACTCTGGTCGGGCCGCCGCAAGCAGTTCGCTGGTGCGAAGCCCTCTCGACACCGCTATTGCCGGACACCCCAGCTCGCGCGCGGCGGCGATGTCGAGCTCCGTATCGCCGACGACCGCAAGCGGTACCTTGCTCGAATAAAGTCGCACAGCGCGCGCTTTAGCTAATGCGCCCGGTTGGCTGGTGCTCACCTCGAGGATCGCGTCGACCCGTTCCGACAGGCCCAATGAACGAACTTGTTCGATCAGAGTGTCGAAACGCTTGCGTAGGCTGACGATGACGCATCCCGAGATGGTCCTCGCTTCTTCCAGGGCGGTCTCGACATCGGGAAATAGCGTGTCGGAACGCAGATAGTCTGGCGCCTCGATCGCTTCTGCAAAATCGCACATGAAATCCGGGTGCCGGTCCGGCGAAAGACCCGACGAAGTGAGCAACCGGTCCCACGTCTCACCGGCACGCTTCAGTTGCCAGTACACCTCTGGATCGATTGGTTCACCGCCGACCCGCCTCAGCACGTCCCGATAGACCGAATAGTGGCGCACGCGCACATCCAGCAGCGTCCCGTCAAGATCGAAGCAGATCAGAGCCGCGCGCGTTGCCACTCGAGCTGCTCCTCCATCCCCCAAGGAAAATGATGCTCGGCGCGGAAGCCGAGATCGCGTTCGGCGCGCCTCACGTCGAGTGTCACGTGCACCCCCGGCTCAGGCTTGGGCACCACTTCCACGCCTAGGCCAGGCTGGACCATATCCGCGATGGCGAGTGCCGCCTCGTAAATGGTCGTCGTCCGCCCCGATCCGATGTTGTATACGCCGGAAGAGCGACTGGTGGCCGCAAGAGCTGTTGCCCGGGCCGCCTCTCGGACATGCAGATAATCCCTTTGCTCCTCGCCGCCAACAACGGTCGGCTGCTTTCCACCCAAAGCGTCCGTGATGAATGCGGGTATCGCGCGAGCAATCCGATCGTGCCCGCCATAAAGCACCGTGTAACGAAGCGCCGCCCAGCCGATCCCTAGTCGAACGGCGGCGAGCCGTAGCTGCATTTCAGCCGCTAGCTTCGAAGTTGCGTATGCGCTCGGCGGATCTACTGGCTGATCCTCGCCAACAGCCGGCCTCGGTCCCGGCACGCCTCCGTACACCTCAGCCGTACTCGCGAGAACAAAGCGTTCCAGCCCGGATCCGTATGCCTCGATCAAGCGCACGGTGCTGAGCTCGTTGAGGACGATCATGCGTTCGGGGTCGTCGTCCGCCGCTCGCAGTGGGACAGCCGCCGCCAGGTGCACAACCCGCTGCACGTCACCCGCGGCCCGAGGTAATGAGCTCACGGAGTTCGCGTCTGAAAGGTCGACGTGGGCGTGCATCCCATCGCGCCAGAGCGGTCGATTGCGCCCAGCCGTGACTACCACAGCCCCGCGGGCCTCGAGCTCTTCGACTACGAACTGCCCGAAGG
>DATLGW010000757.1:0-4446 GCA_035540315.1 Burkholderiaceae bacterium
CGTCGAGCACGCCGATGCGGCCGAGTTCTTCGACGAGCCGGCGCATCCGTACTCGAAGCTGCTGATGGCGAGCGTTCCGCGGCTGCGCCAGCAGGCGCGCCCGCAGTTCATCGCCGGCCAGCCGCCGAACCTTCTGGCGCCCCCGCCGGGGTGCCGGTTCGCCGATCGCTGCCCGTCGCGGTTCGAGCGCTGCGACGTCAATCCGCCGCCGCTGCCGATCGGCGAGCGCCGGCACGTGCGCTGCTGGCTGTACGAAGAGGTCGCGCGAGGCGAACATGCGTGAGGCGCACGCCGAGCCGGCGCCGACGGCGTCGGGTGAACGCGAGGTGCTGATCGCCGTGCGCGATCTGCACACGTGGTTCGAGCTGCGGCAATGGGGATTCGTGCGGATCGGCTCGGTCCGTGCGGTCGACGGCGTGAGCTTCGAGCTGCGCCGCGGCGAGGCGGTCGCGTTCGTCGGGGAAAGCGGTTGCGGCAAGAGCACGCTGGCGCGGACGCTGCTCGGTCTGTATCCGCCCACGCGAGGCGAGGTCACGTTCGAAGGGCGTTCGATCGCTGCGCGCGATGCCGCCGAGATGAAGGCGCTGCGGGCGAAGATCGGCTACGTACAGCAGGACCCCTATGGCGCGCTGCCGCCGTTCCTCGACGTGCGGCGCATCGTCGCCGAGCCGCTGATCGTGCACGGCGTGTCCGACCGCGCGGAGCGCGAGCGTCGGGTCCGCGAGGTGCTGCAGGAGGTCCGGCTGACGCCGGTCGAGGAATTCCTGCCCAAGTTCCCGCACATGCTGAGCGGCGGCCAGCAGCAGCGGGTCGTGATCGCGCGCGCGCTGGTGCTGCGGCCCTCGATGATCATTGCCGACGAGCCGGTGTCGATGCTCGATGCGTCGGTGCGGGTCGAGATCCTGAACCTGCTGCGCAACATCCAGCAGTCGCGCAACCTGACGCTGGCGTTCATCACCCACGACCTGTCGACGGTGCGGCACTTCGCCGAGCGGATCTTCGTGATGTACGCGGGAAAGATCGTCGAGAAGGCGCAGGTCGACGAGTTGCTGGCCGCGCCCCAGCATCCGTACACGCAGGCGCTGCTGGCAGCGATCGCCGATCCCGATGCGCGCAACGCGCTGCACGAGCGCGACGTGCCGCCCGGAGAGCCGCCGAGCCTGCTGAAGCCTCCGCCAGGCTGCCGTTTCCATCCGCGCTGCCCGAAGTGCATTCCCGGGGTGTCCGACGTCGAGGTGCCGCCGGAGTTCGAGCCGCGGCCAGGGCATTTCGCTGCATGCTGGCTGCACGATCCGAATGCGGCAGCACGCGCCGCCGCGCGCGGCGCAGATCGGCAGCCGACTTCGGCGGCGCATCGCGCAGGTCGGGCGTGAGAAGCGGCGCCGGCTGGGCGCTGACCGGCGTCGCGCTGCTCGCCGCCGGCTTCGTTTTGCTGCTGGCGATGGTGGTGCGGGTGGTCGAACCCGGCCTGGCGCTGTCGCTGCTCGGTTATGTGGCGATGTTCGGCGGCACGATGATGGCGATCGCCGGGACGATCGCCTTGCTGCGCACGCGCGTCTGAGCGCGTCGGCCGGCTCGATGCGCCGGGCACTGCTACGGCAACGGGCCGTGTTCCTGTCCGATCGATCGCAGCAGCCGATCGATCGCATCGAAATCGGTGGTCTTCAGCAGGTGATGATCGAAGCCGACCTCGCGCGATCGCGCGCGGTCCTCCGGACTGCCCAGCCCGGTGATCGCGATCAGCTTCGTTGCGCGCGTCGCCTCGGCGCCGCGCAGCGCCCGCGCCAGGTCGAAGCCGCTCATTCCCGGCATGCTCAGGTCCAGCAGCGCCGCATGCGGTCGAAAGCGAATTGCGGTGTCGAGCGCGGCGCGCGCATCGTATTCCGTGCGGACGGCGTAATCATGCCAGCGCAGCAGCAGCGCCAGGCTGTCGGCGAAGTCGGCGTTGTCGTCGACTACCAGCACGCGCAGCAGGCTACCGGCCGAAGCGTTCGAGCCCATCGGTTCGCCGTCGATTCGTGACACCAAGGCGGGATTTTGCCGCGATATTGCAGGCAGTCCCGATGTCCAACTCGGGCGCAGGGTCATGTGCCGCTCCGGCCGTCGAGCCGTTGCAGTTCGACGGCGCGCCGGCGCCGTTCGGTCTGTGCACGAGCGAGCCGCAACTCGGCATCGTTGTCCCCGACACCTGACTGCCAGTCGGCCAGCCGAACGAACGCGCTGCGCAGCAGGTCCGCGACCCGCGGGTCCTCGGTCGCGCGGAGCAGCAGCAGCAGCGCCGCCCCGATCTCCTCCTTGCCGTAAGGCAGTTCGGTGTCGCTGGCGACTTGCCCGGCGGGCGGGCCGCGGCGCATCGCTTCTGCGTACTGCTGCACGATCAGCGTCGCGCAGGTCTGGGCCACACCCGGCCGCGCTGTCGCAGTCGCTTCCGCGGAATCTCCGGTCAATCGTGCAAGCAGGCTCATTCGGTGCATCTCCGGACACACGAGCCAGTGATAGGCGAGCGCAGGCGCGCGCGCACCGGCGGGCCGACTGGCGGCGCATGCAGCGCGACCGCCGCCTTCTGGGGAGGCTGCGGTGTTGCCCGCGGCCGACACCGTCGGCTGGCCGGTATTCCCCGTTCCCGTCACGGACGTCCGGCGGCCTCGCGGCAGCGTGCCGTAGCATGGCTGCATGGCGAACGCGACACACCCCCCGATCGAACCGCCGCGCCCGGGCTCGGTGTGGATCAACGACGATGGCCTGTCGTTCACGATCAAGGCCGTCACCGCCGACAGCGACGGGCTGCACATCATCACGATCGTGCCGACGATCGCAGCTTCACCCGCGCGCGAAGCCGTCGAATTCGACGCCGCCGGCTGGCATCAGTTCGTGCTGATGAACCGCCTGCGCGAAATCCCCGACGAAGAGGACGACTTGAGCGGCATGCCCGATCCCGCCGACGGCGCGGCGGCGTCGGACGATACGAATCGCTGACGCGGCAACTCCCTGCCGCAGCGGCTGCGTCGCCGAGAGCGGCGTCGCAGCACGCCGCCGCGCACTGCCTTACACTGTCGGGTGGAGCGCCCGTCGATGAACCTGCCGCTGGCACGTCTTCTGCTCTGCCTGGCTGCGCTGAGCCTGCTGGCCGCGTGCCCGACCGTCGATCGCGCGCGGACCGGCGCCGAAGCGCCGCGCGTGGATATTTCAACCCCGCAGCAGGCGGTCGAGTCATACTGGCTGCTGCTGGATTGGTATCGGACACGGGCGACGGCCGCGCAGCGGCGGCCGCAGCAGAATCCAGTGCCGCCGCAGCTTCCGCAGCTGATGGCTGCGGTGGCAACCGGCGAGGCGCTGGCGAGTTTTGCCGAGCGCACGGCAACCACCGATCGGCTCGAGCGGCGGTTGGAGACCGTCGCGGAGCAATCGGAGTCGCAGGCGGTGGTGACGGCACGGGTGAAGAACCTGACGACCGATCCCGCGACGGTGTTGCCGACGCCGGTGGAACTGTTCGACGACGCAGCAGGACGATTGCGTTACGTGCTGCGCAAGGAGGCCGACGGCTGGAAAGTGGCCGAGGTCTGGCGCACCGACGAGCCGGACGGGCCGCGGCGGGTTCGTTGAGGCAGCAACGGAGCCGGCGCAACGGCGCCGCGACGCGAGGCGGTTGAATGATCGGAGTCTGTCGAAGAGTCGGCAATCGGCCACGCATCCTCGCGTGGCTGGGCGTGCTCGCGCTCGGAGCAGTGATGGCGGCGACCGCGGCGATCGGCGCGGCTCCCGCGACTGCGCCCGAACGGATCGCCGTCGTGCTGACGCTCGACGGGGCGATCGGACCGGCCAGCTCCGACTACGTCGCGCGCAGTCTGGCGAAGGCGTCGGCGCGCAATGCCGCAATCGTCGTGCTGCGGATGGATACGCCCGGTGGCCTGGACACGTCGATGCGCGAGATCATCCGCTCGATCCTGACTGCGCCGATGCCGGTGCTGACCTATGTCAGCCCCAGCGGCGCGCGTGCTGCCAGCGCCGGCACCTACATCCTGTATGCCAGCCACGTCGCCGCGATGGCGCCGGGCACCAACCTGGGCGCCGCGACCCCGGTCGCGATCGGCGGCGGGTTTCCAGGCCGCGACGACGATCGGCGCGATCCGTTCCGGCGGGATGAAGGCAAGCGCGACGAAGGCAAGCGCGACGACGCCAAACCCGCCGAGCAGCGCCGCGGCGAGGAGTCCGGCACGGCGCGCGACGCCGACAAGCCTGCCGCTGCGCGCGACGGCGAGGCCCGGCGTGACGATCGGACGCGTACGCCGGATCGCAGCCCGACGGCGATGGAGCGCAAGGTCGTCAACGACGCCGTCGCCTACATCCGGTCGCTCGCCGAGATGCGCGGGCGCAACGCCGACTGGGCGGAGGCTGCGGTGCGCGAAGGCGTGAGCCTGGCGGCCAACGACGCGTTGAAGCAGAACG
>DATLGW010000758.1:0-3690 GCA_035540315.1 Burkholderiaceae bacterium
CAGTGACCGCGGGCAGCGTGCGCATCAGTCCGTCCAGCGGCAACGACGCGTGCCCCTCGCGATGGACGAGCATCGTGCGCGCCCGCCGAAACGGCAGCGGCAGCGGCGACACCGCCAGCTCGCCGCCGGCCTGAACGACCCGCAACACGGCTCGGGGGACGATCGCGATCCCGGTCCCGGCGGCCACGCACGCGACGATCGCGTGGTACGAGCCGAACTCCATCACTTGCGACGGCACGATGCCGGAGCGGCCCAGCCACTCCTCGAGGATGCGCCGGTACGAGCAGCCGGTCGTGAACGCGATCACGGTGCGGCGCGCGAGCTCGCGCGCGTTGCGGATCGGGCCCAGCGTGCGCGGCGTGATCAGCACGAGCTCCTCGGTGAACGCGTGGCGGCACGTCAGGCCGCTCGGGGTGAACGGCTCGGCGACGAACGCCGCCTCGATCTCGTACGCGAGCACCTTCGATACCAGCGCACCGCTGGTGCCGGTCACCAGGTCGATCTGCACCGCCGGATGCTCGGCGTGATAGCGCGCAAGGATCGGCGGCAGCCGCGACGCCGCCGTGCTCTCGAGCGTGCCCAGCCGCAGCGTGCCGCAAGGCTGGCCATTGCGAAGCGCCTGCTCGGCCTCTCCCGACAGCTGCAGCAGCCGCTCGGCATACGTCAGCAGCAGCCGGCCCTGCGGCGTCGGCACCAGGCGGCGGCCGTGACGCTCGAACAGCTTCGTTCCGAGCCGCTGCTCGAGCTGCTTGACGCGCGTCGTCACGTTCGACTGCACGCGGTTCAGCCGGTCGGCGGCGCGGCTGACGCCGCCCTGCTCGACGACCGCCTTGAAGATCTGCAGCGAATCCAGGTCGATGTTTCTCATTCGGAGAACGCTTGATCTCGATAATTCATTTTTCGGGAACTGCAGCCGATCGTAGACTGGGATCGATGGCACGCGCAACCCGCTTCGCAGACGATTCCGCGCACGCCGCGCCGACGCCGGCGGCAGTCGCGGTCGGCGGATTGATCGCACTCGCAGTCGCAATGGGAATCGGCCGCTTCGCGTTCACGCCGATCCTGCCGATGATGCTGGCCGATTCCGGACTGACGCTCGCCGAAGGCAGCTGGCTCGCGTCGGCGAACTATGCCGGCTACCTGGCGGGCGCGCTGTGGGCGCTGCGCGCGCGGCCCTCGCCTGCCGGCGCGGTGCGGATCAACCTGGTCGCGGTCGCTGCGTTCACGCTGGCAATGGCCGCGCCGCTGGGCTTCGCGATGTGGTTCGCGCTGCGTTTCGCTGCCGGCGTCGCCAGCGCCGGCGTGCTCGTTTTCGCGACCGCCTGGGCGCTTGCGCGTCTTTCGACGCTGCGCCGCGCCGCGTTGACGGCGACGGTGTTCGCCGGCGTCGGCGTCGGCATCGTCGGCGCGGGACTGGCAGCGGTCGCGCTGATGCACTGGCATGCCGGATCGCGGATCGCCTGGCTCGTGCTGGGCGGCGCCGCCGCGCTCGCGACCGCGGCGGCCTGGCCACTGTTGCGCGACGGTGCGGCGCCGCGCGCCGGTCGAGATGCGGCCGCCGATCGCGCTGCCGCCGCCTGCCGGTCCGATGCGCCGCGCCGGCAGCCAGCGCCGGCGCGGACTGCGGACTCGCTGCGGCTGGTGATCTGTTACGGAGCATTCGGTGCCGGTTACATCATCCCGGCGACTTTCCTGCCGGTGCTGGCGCAGCAGCGGATCGAGCAACCGCTCGTGTTCGGGCTCGCATGGCCGCTGTTCGGGGCGGCCGCAGTGGCGTCGACGTTCGTCGCTGCCGCTGCGACGCAACGGCTGGGCAACCGCAGCGTGTGGGCCGCCGGGCACGGCGTGATGGCGGCCGGCCTCGTGATGCCGCTCGCGGTCCCGACGCTCGGCGGCATCGCGATCGCAGCGCTTGCGGTCGGCGGCACGTTCATGCTGATCACGCAGGCCGGACTGCAGGAGGCGCGGCGGATCGGCGGCGAGCGGGCGACGACGCTGATCGCCGCAATGACGTCGGCATTCGCGGCAGGACAGATCGCGGGACCGCTCGCCGCCAGCGCCGCGGTCTCGCTGAGCGCATCGTTCGCGCCGGCATTGCTCGGCGCCGCCGCACTGCTCGTTCTCGCCGCGTTCGCGCTGCTGCTGCGCCCGCCGATTTCGTCCCACGCCTCCGATGGAGAGTCATGATGACTGCCGAACTGTCCGAGCGGCTGCCGCCGTTGCAGCCCGATCAGATGAACGATGCGCAGCGCCGCGCTGCAGCCGAACTGGCCGCCGGGCCGCGCGGCGGGGTCAAGGGGCCTTTCACCGCGTTGCTGCGCAGCCCCGAGCTGATGGACCGGATGCAGAAAGTCGGCGAGTACCTTCGCTTCGGCAGCGTGCTGCCGCACCGCATTAACGAGTTCGCGACGCTGCTGGCATCGGTCGAGTGGAGCAACCAGTTCGAGTGGCACGTGCACGTTCCGCTGGCGCTGAAGGCCGGGATGGCGCCCGCCGTCGTCGAAGCGATCGCCGAGCGGCGCCGTCCGGCGGCGATGGCTCGGGACGAAGCCGTCGTGCACGATCTGTGCATCGAGCTGTTCCGCACGCGCGGCGTTTCCGATTCGACCTACCGCGCCGCGGTCGACGAGTTCGGAGAACAAGGTCTGGTCGAGCTGCTGTGCCTGCTCGGCTACTTCGCGACCGTCTGCATGGTGATGAACGCCGCGCACACGCCGCCGCCGGCGGCTTCGCAGGCGCCTGCGCTGCGGCCGCTTCCGTTGTAGTCTGCGGCCCATGAGCGACGCCTTGCCGCTGCCCGACGTGCCTGAAGGCTGGGGCCCGCTGCCGCGCAGCAGCCCGTTTCTCGAGCGGATCGGGCCGCTGTACTGCAAGGGGGCCGCGCCCGAGCTGTCGCTGGGATTTCGCGTGCAGCCGTGGCACCTGAACAACCGCGATCGGTTGCACGGCGGCGTGCTGCCCGCGATTGCCGACGTGATGATGGGTTATGCGATGGCGCTGGCCGCCGACCCGCCGCGGCGGCTGACGACCGCGTCGCTGCGGATCGACTATCTCGGCACGGCCGAAGCGGGCGACTGGGTCGAGGCGCGGATGCAGTTCCGCCACGAAGGCAGTCGCCTGAGCTTCGGCGGCTGCCTGTTCTACTGCGGCGAACGGGTGATCGCCCGCGCCGAGACGGTGTTCGCGAACGGCTGAGCATCGGTCGATCCGGCGGGCTCGGCCGCGGCGACCTCGGCGATCCACTCGATGAACTGCCGCACTTCGGCGCGCATGCGCTTGCGCGGGTCGCAGGCGAGCACGTACGGCTTGGCCGCCGGAATCGTCAGCTCGAACAGCTGCACCAGCTCGCCGTCGCGGCGCGCGGCCGCGCTCAGCACGCAGCCCGCGAGCGCCAGGCCGCTGCCGCCGATCGCGGCCTGCAGCAGCATGCTCATGTCGCGGTAGATCGGGCCGTTGCGCGGCTCGGGCCACGGCAGCCCGGCCGCCTCGAACCACGGCCGCCACGGGATCTGCGGCGAGCGCAGGAACGTCGCTGCCTGCAGATCGCGCGGCCGGGCGAACGGACCGGCACGCTCGAGATAAGCGGCGCTGCAGACCACCGCCAGCCGCTCGCGGAACAGCGTCTGCACGAACAGCCCCGGCAGCTGCGGGTCGGCATAGCGGATGCCGACGTCGATGTCGCTGTTGCGC